>DASUXX010000410.1:0-10489 GCA_036377755.1 Gemmatimonadaceae bacterium | reverse complement strand
ATTAAGAGAGGGGACGCGCGTAATCACAATCTGGGAGGGAATCATGAGATATTGGGCCAAGCTCTTTGTGGTGATGGCGCTCGCAATCGTAAGTGGCATTGGAGCTACAATGCTCGTTCCGAAGCCTGCCGCTGGTGCCGCTCGGCCAGTTGCATGCCCGGCCAACCACAAGCGGTGTTTTGCTGGTGGATGTGTCGGCGCGGTTAATTACAACTGCGACTGGGATCTCGTCAACGGAGTGTGCACTACAACATGGTACGGATCGGACCCGAGTTGTACAACGTAGGTGGACCTGTGAATTAGCTGTTCGCGTCTCCTCTCATAAAACGGCTGGTTCATTCGAAGTCGCTAGAACCCATACCTAAAGTAGATGCGCCACGCACGTCACAAGGCCGGGTTGTTTGCGTTCCTCATTCAGACCATTGCTGGATTTCAACTTCAGCAAGAAGGCGCACCAATCGTCCCAACGAATCGTGCCTTAGTGAGACGGCAAACTGCGCCAATTGCACAGATTGATGATCGCGGCAGGCTTTACGTGATTGATGACCAAAGAAACCAGATCAATCTCTATTCCCCTAAGGGAAGATTGATCGGTTCCATTGCAGATTCGCTCTTCCGTGGAGTCGCTGTCAAAGCGTTCGCAGTAAACGAGATGGGGTTGGCCGCTCTGATAGAGTTGTATGGTCGTGAACTGGTAATTGCCACCTTGGTTCCAGGCTCTGCACGCATCATTCGTCGTGTGGAGCTACCCGCCGAACCGATTTCCGTAATCTGGTCTGGAAATGAATTTCTCGTCTCACTGGCGGATGCGGACGGTGCGGTCGTTCGAGTTAGGCCTAACGGTGTTATAAGGGTAGCGTTCCGCATCGCAGCAGCCGAGAACATACCGCCGATCCAACGCTACCTGCACGATCAGGTGTTGTATAAGGTGCCTGATACTGACCTTCTCATCGCGGCGTCTGCCATGATGCCGACACTTAGTGCCTACACGGGTCGAGGCGAGAAACGATGGGTCGTCAACTTGCGACGATTTCGACAAGCTGAAATCGCCCAGATAGACAGCAATCAGCTCCGAATATCGACGCCGGAGCGCGGCTACCAAACAATTACTGGCGTTTTTGCGATTAGCGCTGAAATGGTCGCCGTGCAACTGCTCCTAACCACTCGACCAGGAAAGACAATCGCAAAACGATTTGAAATCCGTCTCCTCAGAACGAGCGATGGCAAAGAGATCCAAAACATGGTAGACGTGCCGCCGCTCCTCGCTACATCGCGCGCCGTGATTTACGGATACGATTTTGCGACAGGACGATATGTTCGACTGCGTCTAGTACGCAGTCTGAGAGGAGCTCCATGAATCTTCGCCAATGGGCCTTCGGGGTCCTGAGCGCTGCCGTTCTTTCGACTGCTTACGGAGCTGCGAACTCGCTAAAGAGGAATCATGTCGAGCCCGAACCGATCGATAGAGGCTCGTATAGGCCGGGCACTCAAATACTGTTCGTTTATATCGGGGCCGAAGACTGTTTAGTTTCGCTCACAACCGACTTCGCGGGCCTGGTGCGAGCGGCGAAGCGATCCGTGAAATCTCAGGCAGCGACGACTGGGAAGACATTCTCGACCCTAGGCATCTCTGCCGGCCAGTCCGCCCGCCTCGGGGTCGACTACCTGAACCGCTTCGGGGCGTTCAACGAAATATCCACTGGTAATGGTTGGCTAAACCACGGGACCATGCATTATATCTTTGAGAACCTTGCTGGGCCAAACACAGTTCCTCAGATAGTTGTGATTGAACGTCACCTTGAACTGCGCGTCCCGGGTTATTCCTTCAAGAATGAACGAGTTCTAGTTAGAGCAGTGGGATACGACGAGATCAAGCAATGGTCGCGCGACGGTGCGCCGTTGTGGTAAGGCATTAGAGCTTAGCCGGAGATCCGATGACGACAAAACGTATCAAAGCGTTGCTCGTATTTGGAATGATGATCACAGGTGGTCACATTGCCCATTCGCAAACGCTCACCGGGCGCATTACGCAGCGTGCGACAGGTGAACCGGTGCCTCGAGCTCGTGTCGTTTTGATGGATCTCAACGATCGCGCCAAATCGGTGACTTCTTCTGATTCGGGCGGCACGTATCGAATCCAAGCTCCGCTTGGTGGATCGTACAAGCTCATCGTCCATGCAAATGGATTTGCTTCTGTGAACACACCACCGATTGAACTCGCGGTCGGCGTCACAACCACATTGGATATTAACGTGCCGATTACGGACTCAGCCACCACAATCGCGCCCGTGACCGTTACGGCAGAAAAACCGCTCGTGAGTGCGCCGCCGGGAAATCCACATAAGTATGACGAGTTCTTGCGCCGGCGGCAGTTGGGGATTGGCACCTTTCTGACGAGAGAACAGATCGAAGCAACACCACATTCACAAACGCCAGAAATTTTCTCACACATTGCGGGTCTCAAGGTGAGACAGCATGGCACTGAATGGTACATACAGTCGCAACGGTGCCCAGCAAGGCTCGGCACGGGGCGCGAACAGGAAACAATGGACGACCCGAATCCGTGGCTATATCCGATGCTATTCGTCGACGGACACCGAATGCGAGACCTCAAATTTATAACCACGATTAGCCCGTCTCAGATAGAGGCTATCGAGGTTTATCAAGGCGCCGCGCAATTGCCCGCCGATGCGAAAGGCAACGCATGCGCTGCGATATACGTTTGGCTAAAGAACTAGGGTCGATTCAACTTAGGAAAGTTTGTGGTCGCGAGCGTGCAATCGGTGTTTCCTATCACGGACACCCGCAACTTTCTAGCTCGCTCTCACAACTTGTCGAGAAGTTTAGTGAGTGACCTCACGCGGCGGTTTGCGCGTTCCGAGCAAGCGGCGAACGATTTTTCGAACGACAGCTTGGCGAGAAGCCTTAGTAAGAAATCCAAAGTCGGTTCCGGTCAACAAGCGGCATTGTGTTCGCAAAGCGCGACTCGGTCGGCCGCGAGAGTCGCGTTGAATGTCGGCAACCGAAGCATCCCTCTGCCATCGATCTATCGCGAGTGCCACGTTGATTGCAGCGAAAAGAAGTCGCGTTGAGGTGATGCGTGATCGCGCAATCCAGCGATCAAGTGTGCGACGGGAAACTCCACATTGCCCCGCAAACGCCTTCGGACAAAGCACTGATCCTAACGGATTAACAAGAACCGTCAATAATTGACTTTTCAATTCGTTACAGTCTGGTGGAACCTCACTCAGTATAGCCGAAAGAAGCATTCTAGTGAGCGGCATTTCTGATGCTTCCCCGGCAGTCCGTGAACCGGCTACGGGTAACGAACAGCTACTGCCGGTTTGCGGATCCAAGCACTCGAGCAGAGAACGCAGCAATCGCGCAGCGTGTTCGGCGAGAGCTACTTCGTTTTTTGTAAACCGGACTCGGTAACAAGACCGCTTCTTCTTGTTATCTAAATTCTTGCGATTGGTGTCCGTAACCGCTTTGCCCTCATCCGGAACCGCGAACGAAATCGCTACAGAACCACCGGGGACAACGACCATCATGTTTACTGCCCGACTTTTACTGTGGCCTACCGTCCCATTCTTTGCAGCCATCTCCACTCCTGGCCGAAACGGCGACCCGAAAGTCCCAAACGTGCCAAATCGTGCTCAGAACTAATTTTGGTGGAGGCTCTAATACCGACAATGTCGTTTTTATAACAACGACTGTCGTTTTTATAACAACGACTGTCGTTTTTATAACTTGTCGAGGGTAGAGTGGTCCCTTGCTTCGATCTACCTGCTGGTCCTCGCGGAGTCGATTGGTCGCACGTTCGATGTTCTACCGGGGAAACGTCCCTATACGGGTAAATATCTCAACGCCTCCCAGCCATTCCTGAAATCCCAGCGCCGTATCAAGACGCGCTGGCTCGGGGGACTAGACTGATCTGTGCTCACTGACACCGGAATTTTCAGCCTAAGCGCGCTTAGGGACGAAACACCAGGCAACGGTTGTCCGTACACCTCGGCCATTACGAGTCAACCGTCGCTCCTTGCTGCTGAACCGAGGAATCTTTGCTCGAACACGATGTCGCAGCGCATTGCTCGACGGCCAGCAGGTTGCGCCGACACCATGCTCGAGAAAATTCTGGAAGAATTCGGATGCATCGATGCCCGGAAGATTTCCGGAAGCATTGTTTCGCAGTGCGACCAACTTCGCCGCGTTGTCGAAGGGAATGGTTTCGCCCCAGGCCCGATACACCCGCGCTAACGCCGCGGTGCTGATCTCGGGTACGTCGTCAAAGCCAAGACGCTCGCGAACACGATGGAATAATTCGCGACTCAGGGTACCGGTTCGTTCCTGTTTTTGATGAGTGCGATCAGCCATCTCCGGAATTTACGCCGTTTGCCTTGACGCCTGCGCCGCATCTCTCAACTTCGAGCAGCCTCAAACAATCACATGACAACTGCGGCCCTTAATTCTGATTCCCTCTCTGCCCTCGCATCGATGCTTGGCGACCGCTACCGCATCGAGCGTGAGCTTGGTCGTGGCGGCATGGGAGCGGTCTATCTCGCTCGTGATCTGCGCCTCGACCGACTGGTCGCAATAAAGGTTCTTCCCGCCGAGTACGCGTCGCAGGCCGCGCTGCGCGAGCGCTTCATTCGCGAGACGCGAACGGCCGCCGGATTCTCACATCCAAATATCGTTCCCGTGTATGCCGTCGAAGAGTCAGACGACATTCTCGCTTACGTCATGGGGTTCGTCGAAGGCGAGACACTCGCGGAGAGAGTGGCACGGCTCGGTCCATTGCCAGTTCGAGAGCTCGTTCGCATTCTCCAGGACGTTGCATATGCACTCGCATACGCGCACGGCCGTGGCGTAGTGCACCGCGACATCAAGCCGGAGAACGTCATGCTCGAGCGCGCAACGGGCCGCGCACTCGTGATGGATTTCGGAATATCGCGATCGATCTCGCAGGCTGCGCCTGTCGCCGCGATGACGCGAGTCGGCGAAGTCGTGGGCACTCCGGAATACATGAGCCCTGAGCAGGCATCAGGCGACCAGGTTGATGGACGCAGCGATATCTACTCTCTCGGACTGACGGCTCACTACGCTGCGACTGCGCGCGTTGCGATGGCAGCCGAGACAACTCAGAAGGCACTTGTCAGGCAGCTGACTGATGAAGTGCCGTCGGTTGGTGAGATTCGCGGAGATCTTCCCGGATCGCTACAGGAAACGATCGACCATTGTGTCGAGAAAGATCCGAACGATCGCTTTCAAACTGCGGAAGCGCTCGTAGAAGCGCTCGATTCGGCACAGCTGGCTGAGCCTGAAATTCCTCTTTCGATACGTCTTCTTGCGGGCGAGCTGAGCATACTGATGATGCTCATCGTGGTAATAGCGTTCGTCGGGTGGATCTTCGTACGCTCGTCACTCCAGGCGGACATGTCGCTTCTCGACACGATGCTGATTCCGGTGATGCTCATCGCAGTCCTCATTACGAGGCTCATGACATCGGTGACCGAGCTGCGTCGTATCTCACGTGAAGGCTTTGCTTCAGCTGACATCATCGCGGGACTCGAGCGCGTCATGGATGAGCGTGCAGCGCGAAGAGCTGAGCTCGGAGCACAACCCGATGTTCGAGAGCGGCGGCGGAAAGTGATCACGATCGCGGTCGTGCTGCTCGTATTGAGTGCTCTCATGTTGTGGTGGGCGCTTCAGATGCGAGTGAGAATTTCTCCCACTCAGTACCACGTCCCCGTTATCGCGATGGTTCTGATCTTCACGACAGCGGCCGCAGTTGGAACCAGCCTTGTACTTCTGTTGAAGAGCCCGTTCCGCATGCCTGCTGGCGAGCGACTTTTCAGAGCGGTGTGGCTCGGTGCACCCGGTCGCGCATTGATTCGTCTTGCTGCGAGTGGTGAATCCACACGCCGGTCAAACAGCGTGGGCACGATACGACGCCAATCAAATGCCAGGATTGTCGCACCCAAAGCTTCCAAGGCTGAATCGGTTGTCGCGCAGGTCCAATCGGAAGATGAGCGACTTCAGCAGATCGAATCGCGCCTATCAGCGCTGGAGCGATGGCGGGAGCAGCGCGGGAATGCGCAGCGAGAGTGACAGGAGACCGCGCCTTTACTATTTAGCGGCGAGAGTTTTTCGGCAAGCGACCATATGAAGCATGTCGCGAAGAGAGTTGATTGAATACGCCTTGTTAATGCACCGAGATCATTTGCCCTTAGTCGTCGCCTCTTCTGACGCGCGTCCTTCGGGCCCATCAATCTCATAATAGTGAACGTAGCCGTCGGCTTCGTTTACTTCACGTAACTCGAATTCGTAAGGTTTTAACACTAGGCGCGGTTCGAGGGGATGTTTCACGGGGCGCTCGAAGTACTGTTGGCCGTCGGCGTAGTGAAACACCGCTTGGCGCTCGTCGGGAGGAAGCCCGGAGAGAATAGAATGGGTCTTCTGGACGAATTCCTGGTGCGTTTCTCCGGGGCTCTGCTCCATCTTCGCCAGCGCCTCCAATGCCTGATTGAAGCGCGTCACAGCCAAGTCGGCTGCTACATCGAATTTCTTTGCAGTGACATTGTCGATGTCGAAGCTCAAGTCATAGCGATCAAACATGACGTTTGCGATGTCGTCTCCTTCGACAACGAGCCATGAGTTCACGAAGCTCATTCCATCATCGCTATTTTGTTTCTGCTCGAGCTGACGGGTTTTCTCACCGACAAATCCTCCGACCGTTGAATGGGTAACAGCCTCGTCATCTCCAAGCTTCAGATACAGCTTTCTGACGGCAGTAAGGACGATGTAGGCAAAAGTGCCATCCTTGCGCAGGTGCGCTGCATGGACGAATCCTCGATACATCAAGATTCGATTTGCCTCCCTTAGGTTGGTGAGGACCCAGCCAGTTGTGTACTGATCGCCAACGGTGAGCTGATTGACCCAAGTATGTTGGCCCAAGCTCCTGAAGCGTCCAGCGACGATCAGTTGTCCGAGTGTTCGACCGCCGAACAGTCCGAGCGATGCAACAAGAATCAGGTATCCCAAAATCGCGAATCGATGATTCTCAATGCTATCGATTAACGCGCCGACGCTGTTCGGCGAAGCATGTTCGATGGTCAGGGCCGTCAAAAACGACGATATATCAATTGTTGGAAATTTGAGCCATCCCCACACCGGAGCGCTGATGAAGAATGCTCCGTGTATCAATAGCGAAATCAGGAGGACGCCGGCGAGCTGGGAGAGCGCTGAACGTTCTACGGCTTCCCGCGTGAATTTCTCCGGCATTCGGAGACCTGCAAAAAACAAAACCCCCGGGAGGAGCACCACCAAAAGCGCGAGGCTCCCCCAGGCGAGTGACACTTAAGAATTTCCTAGGGGGTGACCGCGGCGGCCGGTTCTTTGACGCGCGGCATTCCGAGGCCGCGCTCTTGTCGGATCTTGAGAATTCTATGAAGGATCTGCTCAAGCGTCGGAGGGGTGGCGCCAGCACTCAACTCGTTCAGAGCTTCATCAAGAATCTGGGGATCTCCCGCAAATCGCAGGAGGCGCTGCAGCAATTGATCGCGATTCGACGATGTAATTGTCATTTGTCTAATCCCTCGCAGCGCACGGCATTACGTAACCACAAAGTTGCAACGATTGCAACCACCTTCTGAGTGTTTAAGAGACGCTTGCGCGCCATCTCTCGTAACCGATTGCTACACATAGAGTTGACCGAAGGTCCCTTCGTTGCACAGAGCGTAGTGGCGCCCTCTCTATTCGGATCTGCAATGAGGGAGCTCGAAACGTCGTAGCTTCGCGCTCTGGGCGTATCATCGTTTCATGCCACAGCTCACTGTCTGACCGCTTCGTATTTCCGCTTCGCGACCTCCGACGCCACGATACGAAAAAGGCGCTGCGTCATCGCAGCGCCGTAAGTCGTTGTGGCTATTAAGTTGCCCCTCCTAGGCTCGAACTAGGACTCTCCTGATCCAGAGTCAGGCGTGTTGCCAGTTACACCAAGGGGCAAAACTGCCCCGCATGACGGGGCAGTGGTAGCAAATTAGTAGGTCACCCGCCGCGGTTCAACGGAGACTCGAGAATACGACGTCGGAGAGCCCCGGACCGACCTCGACGTGCGGATAATCTTTGTCGTTCCGCCTCGTATTTAGCAGCAGAATCACCGTGACATCGCGATCCACATAGCGCCTGAGCTGCGACGTAAATCCGAACTCGCTCGCCCCGCCCTTCATAACGAGCTTGCCATACGGAGTCTCACTTACTTCCCAGCCTTCGGCCCATTTCTTCAGCGGATGCTCCTGCATCGCCTTGTCCATTGCTGCTGAAACGAGAACGCCCTTCTCGATCGCCCTCGAAAATCTGAAAAGATCCCGTGCACTCATCACGATTCCCGCGCCGCCGACAGAAGCCCACGTCAACGGCCACTTCGATGGATCACCACGCGCGTCGAGGCCGAGATAACCGAGCGCCACACGGTCATGCGGCATTCCGGATTCACTCCAGAACCATGTATCACGCAATCCCGCTCGACGGAAAACTGAATCACGCAGATACTGCTGCCAGCCGAGTCCGGTGACGTTCTCGCCGATCATCGCGAGAAGAGTGTATCCCGAGTTCGAATAAGACTCTTTGGTGCCGGGAGCAAACTTCAGCGAATCGCTGAAGATTCTTCGAATTGCCTCGTTGCGACTCATCACCTCGAAGTCGCCCGCGGTGTCGTGGAATGATTGAAGACCGGACGTATGGGTGAGCAGCTGCCTGACAGTTATCGTCGACTTGTCATCCGGGACGTTCTGAAAGAAGCGGCTCAGGGGACCCGTCTCGCGGATTCTTCCCTGCTCGATGAGGCGCGCTATTCCAATCGCAGTAAATGTCTTCGCAATCGATCCTATATCGATGAGCGTCGATGACGAGATCGCGATGCATCGGTCGCGATTGGCGGCACCGAATCCGCGCTCCGCGCGCACACTGTCGCCCACTCCGACGAGCAGCACTCCGCTAAGGCCGGTTGCGGCGATCGAATCAGCATAGCGATCTACCGCCGTCGCGAGTCTGTCCGCCGTTCTCTTGCTCGCGTGCCTGGTGGCCGGCGAAGAGCATCCTGATACCTGCGCTTCGAGTAATCCGGTGCTGAGCGTTACAGCCACAGCCGCCATAACAACCTTGAATCTGGAATTCATAATCACAGCATGAACGTTAGGGTGCTAAAAATTTACCACCCCCTAACCTCACACAGTGATACGAACTCTTCAACCCCGGGGTTCCCCAGCAGAACTTTGGGGTAGAACTTTCTAACCAACCTACCCGCACAACCTCAGGGCATGTCCCTCCATACATATAGTAGTACCCCCAAACTCGGCGCGATTGCGATCGTCCTGAGCCTCGCGACAAGCGCGTGCTCGGACGTAGCTCCCGCATTTGGTCCAAATACAGCAACCGCACGCGTAAATGCTGAGCAGTTATTTGGCGGCATTGCGCAACGCTTCACCAACGTCGAGCGCAACAACAAGTTCCGCATCGCTCGCGGCAAGCTCGGCAAGAATGCGCTCACGCCTTCGGTGATCTACAACGACACATCGGTGTGGACCGCGATGGGCGATAACTCCCGCACCGTAACGGTTGAAGGAGAATTCGGCAGCAACAAATACATTTTCGCCGCGAAGCCAGGCGCGATCGCACCGAATTCGCCGGGCGACTCGCGTCATACGATGGTGCTGCGAAAAATCAGCAACGACGAGTTCGACTGGTTCACAAACGTCGAGATCTCAGCAGGCCAGGTCACTGCGAACGATCTGAAGAACGTTCTCGAAGCGTGGATGAAATCGGCTGAGCATCGCTCGACCGCGCAGATAAGGCAGGATTACAGGTCGAGTTTTCCGCGTTCGACTGCTGCACTCGGAAGATTGTTTTCACTCGACTCGGTGCGCGTAACGAATGATGCAGATGGGGCATCGACTATATATCTCGCGATTCGGCTCGATCCAAAGCGGTTGAAGCCGATCATGCCGGCGTTCGCTGAATATCTCGACAAGTATTCGACAGATTCGAAGTACAAGTCCGTCGTGAAGGATTCGCGCGACGTGCGATGGATCGAGCTCGCAGGAGCGAACAATGTGATGACGCTCAAGCTGCGCTCGATCAACGGTCACTTTGCGCCATTATCGGGTCCGCTGCGACCGATAC
Organism: Gemmatimonadaceae bacterium; assembly: GCA_036377755.1. GTDB lineage: Bacteria > Gemmatimonadota > Gemmatimonadetes > Gemmatimonadales > Gemmatimonadaceae > UBA4720. The sequence continues at coordinate 310 of DASUXX010000410.1, read as the reverse complement.
CAGACAATCTGATTCTCGATTCCGAGTTCACGACAAAGATTCTCCTCTTCCACGTAGGCTTCAGAAAATTGCTTGGCAATGTTCAGGTGATCGAAGGCGGGCACGAGCGCGGGTGGTTCATTCGATTCACGAAAGAGCCGGACTGGAAACTTCCTCCAGTTGTCGGGACGCTCATCAAGACGCCATTGCGGCGGCCGTTCACAGGCGATGGAATCATGTTCCGTCTCGCATTGCTCGATGAGCGCGGAAAGCAGAGCATCATCGCGCGCCGTACATCTGCAACGGTCCAGGAATCGGGGATACTTCGGTT
>DASUXX010000409.1:0-3903 GCA_036377755.1 Gemmatimonadaceae bacterium | reverse complement strand
ACTAACATGGAGCCGCCGACGGCGACGACAATTACCAGCGCAATTACGAAATTGCTCGCCGCACCGAGCAATTGAGCTACGCGCCGCGAACTGCGCGATCGAGCATCTTTACCGCACTCTCACCGTCGGTTGCAGTCAGGTCCGCGCCAACACGCGCGCCAAGCGAAGGATCTGTCAGAAAAGCCCTCCCTCCAACTACAACGAACGGTCGCTTCTTCAGATCAGCCGAGCGAAGCGCGTCGATCACTTCCTGAACACGAGGGATGTGCGGGTCGATCGTCGCCGATATTCCGACTGCATCGGGGTTCTTCTCACGAACGAGGTCGATGAGACCCTCGACCGGGACTGATGCGCCGAGGTAGATAGCATCCCACCCGTCGAGCTCGAGAAGGTCGCACACCATCTTGAGCCCGATGCAATGCTGCTCACCAGGTGCACACGCTGCGACAATGCGCGGCGTCTGTCTGTCCTTCCAATGAAAGGTCCGTTCAAAAGCGCGATGCATCGCCGCCTGTGCAATACCACTCGCAAGATGCTCCTCGGCTACAGTCATGATGTCTTCCTGCCACAGCCTTCCAACTTCTCTCAACGCAGGAGTAATGATCCTGTTGTGCACGTAGTGCAGAGCGAATCCACGGTCGAGTGCATCATCGATCACCTCGAACGCGCCCTTTCTGTCACCGCGGCGAATTGCGTCGAGAAAGGTCGCAGTTTCGTCTATCCCGCCTGTCACGCCTCCCCTCGCTGAAGATCGCTCATGCCACCGTCGATGATGCGAGCGATGAATGCGCCGTCGTCTCCATAACGCGCCGTGCACTCATCCCGGAGAATGGTGAGACAGCGAACGACATCATCGGTATCGACGTTGCGCGCACGGAGCAGATCATCGAGCCACAGAACGTAACGGCTGAACAGGCTTACATCGTCCAGCTCCACAGCCGGCAATAAATGCTCGATGTTGTAGCGCATGTCCTGAAGACATTTCGTCCGGCCATACTCGCCGTGCTTTTCCAGAAGCGACGGCTTCTCCTGATAGAGTCGTTCAGTTACGGCACTCGCGAGCGATTCCCTGTCTCTCATCAGAAGAGATCCTGCGTTTTTCGCAGTAGACATCGGCGTCATTCTATCCCGGTTCTCGAATCCATCAAGACTTCGAACGCCTCGTGGCGCACGTCCGTCCGTTTCATTATGTCCCCCGGTTCCCGCGAATGTGATAGAGCATGCTCTTCGCTCTTCATGTAGGCGCTGAAAGCTTCGCGCGAATCCCACGCAGTCAGGAAGGCAAACGTTGCTGTTCCGCTCTGCGGACGCAGAAGCTGGAGGTACCGGAAACCGGGGAAACTGTCCACGAGGTGCGACCGGTTGCGGAACTGGTCTTCGAGACGCACCTGGTCAGCTTCAGGAACGGTGAGGTGGGAAATGAAGACGAACATTGCTCCGGCGTGGGGTCACTACATCTGATTTTATAAGGTAACCCGTTTTCGGTGACACGTTTTTCGATGGCTTTTGCGCAGTGCCGAGTAACGGGATCTCGAACGCAACGGAGAGAGGCTGAAAATTCAACACACAGACGGCCGGGTCACTGTCACGTACTGATTCGTACATTTCGACAACGGAGCCTCAGAGATAGTCACGAGCATCTCCTTCTTTTGCTATTCTATGAAAGGAGACCTGCTCCGTGTCGAAAATGTCAGCGTCGCAATAACCTCGAGGGATAATCAGTGCGCTTTGCCCCCACTTTCCTTGGCGTATCACTCGCCGCAATCTCAGCATGCTCGACAGCGACTAGCTCCACTGTCGCAACTGCTCCCCAGCCGGCACAGGCACAACTCATCGGCGACACTGCTTCTGTTCGATCACTCGTTGCCCAGCTCGATCTCGAGAAATACAAGGCAACGATCAAAGGTCTTACGCAGTTCGGCGACCGACGTCAGGGTACGAAAAGAAATCGCGATGCGGTCGACTGGATCGAAGCTCAGCTCAAGAGCTACGGCTGCACCAACACCGAGCGCATCACGTACAACTGGCAGCCCGACACATCACGCGCACGCTCAGCAGCGCAACGTTCGCGACTGCCGACGAGTGCGCCGGGGGGAGCAAGAATTCGCGGCAACGTTGCACCGATTGGCGTAAACACCGACTCACTGCTGCAGCCCGATCCGGTTGTACGCGCACTCAACGCCGAGCCGACGGTTCCGGGTGAACGACAGGAAGTCTACTGCACAAAGATCGGCACCACGCATCCCGACGAGATGTACATCGTCGGCGGGCACATGGATGGACATGGCTGGGGCGAAGCAGCGAACGACGATGGATCGGGAACTGCGATCGTGATGGAGCTCGCGCGGATTTTCAGTGCTCCGAATGTCACGACTGATCGCTCGATCAGGTTTATTCTGTGGAACAACGAAGAGACTGGTCTCGACGGTGCACGCGCATATGTCGCACAGCGTCAGGCACTTCAGGGCAAGGAATCTCCCGCCGGCTCAGGGAAATACCCAGAGCCACGCTGGCTTGGCATGGTTCAGCACGACATGATGATGTGGGATCACGGCATGCCTAGAGCTGATCACACAGTGAGCAGTGAGCAGCGCCCCGAGGCCGATGTGAATGTCGAGTTCCAGAGCAACTCGAAGATGGCGGAGGAATCGCAGAAGCTCGCGTGGTTCTTCCAGAATGCGAATGAAAAATTTGCGACTGATTATCCCGCAACCGTCGGTCGTCACATGACGAATACGGATTCAACCCCGTTCATGGACATTGTTGCATCCATCAGCATGCGCGAGAACGAGCGAGGTGCGCATATCGGTGCAGGCTGGGATCCGAACTGGCACCAGCCAACCGACATGTTCAAGACTTACACGGACAAGGATTTCCGCCTTGGACTTAACGCAGCGCAGACTACGCTTGCTGCAATCGCTCAGCTCACTGGCGCGAAGGTCAAATAGTATTGCTGTAAAAACGGTACGGGATTCGCAGCGGTTCCAGCCATAGCACTCGACTAACAAGGAGCAGGCATGGCTGGAATAATCGATCTCATCAGGCAGCAGATCACACCAGAAACAATCGACCAGATAAGCAGCGAGATCGGTGAAGATCCCGCCAGGACTCGTCAGGCAGTAGATGCATCTGTTCCACTGCTTGCAGGCGCAGTTTCCACACAGGTGCCTGATGCTGCTCACGGAACCGGCGATGCCGCCGCTCAACCCGCGATGTTCGGCGGGCTTGGCGACATGATCTCAGGAGCCGGCGGTCAAGGTGGAGCTGGAGGCATCGGCGGCGCGATTGGCGGAATGCTCGGCGGAGGCGCCGCCGGAGGAATGCTCGACAGCATACTCGGCGGAAGTCACAAGTCGGTGCAGAACGATGTATCGAAAGCAAGTGGAATCGAGCCGCAGAAAGTGATGCGAATTCTCACGATGCTCGCACCGATCGTGTTCGCAGCATACACGAAGCATCGTCAGGGCAGCGCTCCATCGACAGGCAAATCGACTCAGGCTGGCGGCGGCGTAATCGGAGATATCATCGACCGCATTACCTGATCGATCAATCCGGCGGAGGAGCTACTCTCCTGCTTGCTCCTCCGCTTCTTCGCCGTGCTCGACGATGTCACCCTTGGTGAACAGGATTCCCTCGAGCGTCTCACGAAAAACCGGTTTCTGCCGAAGTATGAATTCGAGATCCATGCCGAAGTGCTTGAACTCTTCGTTCTGAGCGTTCTGCATGATCGCTCGCGCTTTTGAATCCTTCTCGACCGATATGCGCTGTTCATACCAGTTGATCGCTTCTGCCTCTTCGATCAACGACGTGATCATTCGGGCGAGCGTGCGCGTTTTCTGCGAAAGCTCTTCGGGCGGTTCGTGATATTGCTCAGTGGGCATATCTCTCCTGCAGCGTGAATTA
>DASUXX010000408.1:0-2015 GCA_036377755.1 Gemmatimonadaceae bacterium | reverse complement strand
GTTAATCCGGCAAATCCGGCTCATCCGGTTAGTCCGTTCCCGTAAGTATTCACGCTGACTTCAGTAAAAGAGCGGATTAGTTGCTAAATTCTCGCCCGATCCAACATTCCGAGACTGAATGACCAGCACTAAATGGCTTCTCTCAGGCCTGATCGGTGGTTTGATACTCGGCGGACTCCTCCCACGCATGGGAGCGGACGCGGGCGCGGGAATAATCGCCGTGCTCGATCCAGTTGGTGTACTGTGGGTCAACGCGATCCGCATGACCGTCGTACCGCTCGTCATCTCGCTTCTGATAGTGACTGTTGGTGGAGCGCGAGATGCGAAAGGAATCGGACGATTGGGCCGGGATGCGTTCCTCACCTGTCTCGCCTTGCTCGTTGGTGCAGCAATCATCTCCGCGATTGTTGTCCCACCGCTGATGAAGATCATTCCACTCAGCTCCGATGCAGTCGAGGCAATGAAGATTCAGGTGCAGAACAATCCTGCGCAGGCTGAATCGACGAGTATCGCCGAGTGGATCAAGGGATTGATTCCGTCAAATCCGGTCAAGGCTGCGGCAGACGCGTCGCTCCTGCCGCTCGTGATTTTCTCGATCTTCTTCGGCGTCGCGCTCAGTCGTCTCAGTGAAGCGATGCGTGACCCGGTCGTCGCGCTGTTCCGCGGAATCTCCGAAGTGATGTTGATGATCGTGAAGTGGGTACTGGCTGTCGCACCGATTGGAGTCTTTGCGCTCGCGGTTCCGCTTGCTGCGAAGATTGGATGGAGTGCGGCAGGTGCGTTTGCGTATTACGTGACGTCGGTCGCTGTGATCTCGATCATTCTCATCATCTATCTCGCTGTGACGGGAATTGTCATCGGTCGTGCGCGCGCAGGCTCGTATCTGAGGAATGGTGCAGCTGCGCAGGCAGTCGCGTTCAGCGCGCGTTCGTCACTTGCATCGCTGCCCGCGCTCGTGCGTGGAGCTGAAGCAATGCTGTGGCCGGACCGTGTCGTTGCGTTCTTCCTTCCGCTTGCTGTTGCGACATTCAGAGTCGGCGCGGTTGCCGCAATGCTGACCGGTACAGTCTTTCTCTCCACGTTGTATGGCGTTCAGCTGAACGCGATGCAGGTGATTCAGATCGTGCTCACTGCCGTGCTGATCAGCTTCAGCGTGCCTGGAGTTCCCGGTGGGTCGGTTCTCGTGATTGCACCCGTGCTCGCAAATGTGGGAATTCCGACAGCAGGTCTGGGATTGCTTCTCGCTCTCGATGCCGTGCCCGACATGTTTCGGACGATGACGAACGTCACTGGAGATTTTGCGGCGGCGTCAATCCTGTCACGCAACGCTGGGCCCGCCACGGTTACAAAACAGTCGTCAGAAATCGGTATGTAACTTGCGCCCATCTCCCGCCGGTCATTGAACCAAACTGATCGCGGGAGGTGCGATGGGATTATTCGACGACAAGAGCCCCGACAAGAAGAAGGCGGATTTCTCCGATGTGACGTCGGGCGCATCGACGAACACGCCGATGTCGGACGAGATAACCGGAAGTCAGACGTACACGGTGAAGAGTGGCGACTCGCTCAGCAAAATTGCGAAGCATTTCTACGGTGATGCCAACGCGTGGCACCGCATCTACGAGGCGAATCGCGACAAGATCAAAAATCCCGACCTGATTCATCCCGGTCAGGAGTTCACGATTCCTTCCGCCTGATCATCAACATAAAAGGAGAAGTTGCGATGCTTCGCAGAATAACTCTGGGCGCGACAGCGCTCGCGGTCATCACCCTCTTTGGCGCGTGCAAGAAGAACGAGACTCCGGCAGCAGACACCACGGCGATTTCACCGATGCCAGCGCCTGCGCCCGCTGCACTTCGCGTGACCGGCGTCGAGACAGGAAAGGGAATCAACACCGATAAAACTGTGAAGGACGATGCGCATGACTTCGGTGTGCGCGACACGATCTATGTCTCGGTTAAAACCGAAGGAGCTGGAAGTGGGAAGCTCACATCGAAGGTCACGTTCCAGGATG
>DASUXX010000407.1:0-3296 GCA_036377755.1 Gemmatimonadaceae bacterium | reverse complement strand
TGTTGCGAAAAGCCCGGATTCAATTCGAAGCCGCGTCAGTCGCGGCAGCGCACACTGACGCGGGTACTCGATACTCAACCCCTCCAGGTGCGTGAACCGTTTGCAGCCAGTGTCGATACTCGGGCCAGGTACCTGTGAGAGGAACCTGATCGTAAGGCGGACCCACAGTTCTGACGAGGCCGGACTCACGCGCACGCCTGTTCCCATCCCACGCTGATTGCCCAAACTGTCGCAGCCCTTCATGCACGACTTTGCGCTCGAGAAGCGAAACCCCTGCGTCCTTGAGCGCGATCTCCATGATGTCGTCTGCCTGATCGCGGGTGCAGTCCTGTCTCCAGTACAGATAATCATGCACGAGAGCAGGGATGCCATACCGATCAGTCGACGGCATCAGATCACGAAGGGCTCTCAATGGTTGAGGCAGCGAAGCGAAGTCAGTGACGAACCCTCTCGGAACGATCACGATCGCTGCGCTGTTTTTCCCAATCTGATAAATCAACGGGCTCTGCAGCATCCAGTTCGCACCGTCGGCGAAAGCACGCACGAAAGGGTCCTTTGATTTTTCGAGAGGGAAGCGCGCTGTGCTCACATGCACCATTCCCGTCGATGCCGTGATTGCCGCAAGCAGGTCACCAAATCTTACGCGATACGTCGAGTCGAGCTTACTCGCAGTGGCTCGCAGCTGCCGCGATCGCGCAGTCGCAGCGCTGCTCGAATCGCCTGACAAGCGATGAATTTCGAGTACCACTGAATCGAGACGAATGCGCGTTGCTCCAACTGCAGCAACCATGGATGAAAGTGCATCGGTGCGCGGCGCCGGCGCGGTGACTGGTTTTGCACAACCGGCGATGACTGCAAGCAGAACGGCGGATGGAAAGGGTCGCGTAATCCTCACATTGCTCACTGGTGCAAAATCAGGACTCCAAGCCGCAGGCCGGCACCGAAGCTTTGTGTGAAGCCAGGGAGATGCATCCCGGAATGATCGCGTGTTGACATAGGGGAGGGGGGTATATAGAATTATACCCTATCAGGGTATCACAAAGAACAATAATTGCCGTCCTGGAGGCGGCTTCGGCATAGAGGAGAGATCGATGACCCGCACCACCATGAAAATCGACGGGATGTCCTGCGGACACTGCGTCATGGCCGTCAGGAAAGCACTGGAAGGCGTCGACGGAACGAACGTCGAGAATGTCGCGCTAGGCACCGCCACCGTCGAGTACGATCCGAACGTTACGTCACCGCAGAAAATCGCTGAAGCGATCAACGATGCCGGCTACGCAGTTTCTGCCGCTGCGTAGTGGCAGCGGCGAGGTAGAGATTAAATGATCAGTGGAACAGAATGGCTGGTAGTTCTTGCCGGCCTCGCCGTAATCGGATGGGTCAACTGGTATTTCTTCATCGCCGGTCGCTCGCCCGGTCAAGCAAATGCCGGCGCAACGGGAACTGAAAGCACGCAGGAACAAACCACTACCATAGATGGTGCTCAACGCCGCTCCAGTCGTGAGGGCTGAGGGATATATCGATGAGCACCACTACTATAGAAAGGGCACCCGGCACAGCTGCGCGCGACTCGGCGACAGAATCGATCCGCATTCCGGTCAGTGGAATGACGTGCGCAGCATGCTCGGCGCGCGTTCAACGCGCTCTCGAAAAGGAGCCCGGCGTTGCGGATGCGAACGTCAATCTCATGATGAAGACGGCCACCGTGTCGTTCGATCCGAACTCAGTTACACCGGACCGGCTTGTGAATGCAATTCGAGCAACCGGTTACGGTGCTGAGCTCGCCTCACCTGACCAGACCGCGTTCGAAGAACAGGAAGCGCGTGATCGCGCAACGGCCGAAGAATTCCGCGAGCTGAAGACAAAGGCGATCGTGAGCGGAATCATCGGGATCATTGCGATGATTATCTCGATGCCCCTCATGAGTCACAGCGGCATCAGTGACCCGTTCATGGCCTGGGCAACTGAAGCGTTGCATCCGGTTTTCCATGATGCATTCCCATGGCTCTATCGACTGCCGATGCAGGCCGTCATGGCTGCGCTCATGGTGGCGTCGCTCGGCGTCATGCTCTGGGCAGGGCGTCACTTCTATACTCGTGCATGGGCTGCATTCCGGCATCATTCGGCGGACATGAATACGCTCATCGCTGTTGGAACCGGCGCAGCATTTCTCTATTCGGTATTCGCGACAGTTGCGCCGCAATTCTTCTTCAATCGCGGACTGGCTCCTGATGTCTACTATGAAGCAGTAATCATCATCATTGCGCTGATTCTGACTGGCAATGCGTTCGAAGCTCGTGCGAAAACTCGCACGGCCGGGGCGCTGCGCGCGCTGGTTCATCTTCAACCGAAGACTGCGCGGGTTCTGCGCGCAGGATCTGACGGTGAGGCAGAAGTCGATGCTCCAATCGAAACATTGGAGACCGGTGAGACTGTAATCGTCAGACCAGGAGAGCGCATTCCAGTCGACGGTGAAGTCATCTCGGGCGAAAGTGCAGTTGATGAGAGCATGCTCACCGGAGAATCACTGCCTGTCGCAAAGAAGCCGGGCGACACAGTAATCGGCGGCACAATCAATAGAACTGGTGCATTCCGCTACCGCGCCACGACACTCGGCGCCGATTCCGTACTTGCTCGTATCGTCAAGCTGATGCGCGATGCGCAAGGCAGTCGCGCGCCGATCCAGAAACTAGCCGATCGAATCAGCGGGATCTTCGTTCCGGTTGTGATATCGATCGCCATCATCACGTTCGTCGCGTGGTTCGTGACAGCGGATCAGGCTCCAGTGGTGCGAGCATTCTCGGCCGCAGTTGCTGTGCTGATTATTGCATGCCCGTGTGCAATGGGACTCGCGGTGCCGACAGCAGTAATGGTTGCAACAGGGAAAGGTGCCGAGCTCGGGGTGCTGATAAAGGGTGGTGAAGCTCTTCAGCGCGCAGGTGATTTACGCACAATAGTGCTCGACAAAACCGGGACAGTCACCGAAGGCAGACCGACCGTAACGGACATCGTGTTCGATCCACAGTCTGAAAGAAAACCTGACGATGTGCTGAAGCTTGTAGCTTCGCTCGAGGCAATGAGCGAGCATCCCATCGCAGACGCAGTCGTGCGTTATGCGAAGGAACAGAATCTCGCTCTCGCGCCTGCCGAGGGATTTCAATCGGTGACGGGACGTGGTGCAACTGCAACGGTTGAAGGCTCAGGCGTCGCTGTCGGGAATGCTGCGCTGATGTCTGACTGGGCGATCGACATCTCGCCGCTCGCTTCCGGAGTCGAACAGCTAGCGAGTCAGG
>DASUXX010000406.1:0-4627 GCA_036377755.1 Gemmatimonadaceae bacterium | reverse complement strand
AGAAAAGAGGCTCGTCCATGCCGCTAAGGTGTTCAGTTTAGAATCGCGATTGTTCTGCGATCGCAGCATCACGCAGCGCATCAGACGGCAGTTTTGCCGGCGGAGCACCAGCCTTTCCTGTTCCTGCATGAAGCTCGGATGCAAGCTCGCCACCGGTAAGAAACGCAGCCATCGTCCAGTACATCCAGGTCAATAAAACAATGACTCCCCCGATCGTTCCGTACGTTTTGTTGTAGGATCCAAAATTCGTGACGTACCATCGGAAGATCAGAGTGATGATGACCCACAGCGCGACAGTGAACAACGCTGCGGCAAGCACGTGAATTTTCTTCTGTTTGACATACGGGAGGAAGTAAAAAAGAAGCCAGATAAATCCCGTTAAGAGGATCAGCGCGACGGGATACTGCGCGATGGCCCACACTCGTTTCGTATCACCGGGGATGTGAGCAAACCGCGCAACGAAGTCGACTATCGAACCGCCGGCAACGAGAACGAGCGTCGCAATGCCAATCACGATCCCTGCGACGATCGTGAATCCCATTGCGATCAACCGCTTTTTCCAGAAAGGCCGGGGATCCTTTGTCTCGTATGCAGTGTTGAGCGCACCCATCAGCGTATCGATCACAGCTGACCCGGAAAATGCCGCGAGAATAATTCCAACCGAAATCAATCCCGGTGCGTTCTTCCCGAACACGACGTCCTTTACGACGTTGCTGAGAAGAACGTATGCCTCAGGCGGGAGAGTCGTTGAGAGTCGCTCGAGAATGCGCGACACGAATTCGCGCTTGTTTCCGATGAGGCTGAAAAGCGGCGCAAGAAAAAGAAGGATCGGGAACAGCGAAAAGAAAAAGCTGTACGCAGCCTGAGCTGAAAGTCCCAGGACGCCGTCATCCCAGACTTCCTTGATCGTTCGTTTTAGTAGAGTTCCCGCGTCGTAGCCTTTGATGACCATCGCCAATCAACGATTGGCAACTTTGGTTCCTGCGGGGAGAGGAGCGCTACGCTGCCTGCTTGAATTCGCCGCGCCACCAGGAGAGCAGAACGGCTCCGAATCCAGCGGTAGCTGTGATGAATGTCGCTGCACCGGCAAAGGAGCAGAGCACCGGTCCAAGAAGCGGAACTCGGCCGAACATTGCAGCGACGAACCACATTCCAATGAACACGACCGTGCCCGTTAGGAACGAGCGAAGCAGCGCTCCGTGAGGAGTCTCGTCACGCTTCGATCCGGCAGTGAGTCCCGCGCCGATCATCGTGACTGCCGCAATAAAGCCGAACATCGCCATGCCCGCGACGCCAAAAATGAATGCGAGGAGCCCCAGCGGAATCAGCACAATTCCGATGAGTGTCGCAGCGAGCAGCGCGCAAACGCCAATCGCACCGGGAAGAATCGCGAGCTGGCCGAGCAATCCGCTGCCGAGGGACTTTCCGATCCCTTTCTGCATCGTGCCGATGACGATCTGCAGCTTGTCGGCTCCAAACGCGAGCAGCATGAAGCCGGTAAGCCCGATGATGATAAGCCATCCGATCACGAAGCCGAACATATCAGGCCGCCTTGCGACTTGCGGTTGCGGCCGCGCGAAGCGCGGCGGTGGCAGCGACCGCTCCGGCCGCAAAAGATCCCATCGCAGCAAGGCCGGCAGTTGTCCCTGCTGAAGCTGCAGCATTCGATGCCGTCGCCGATACCGAGACTGAAGTGTCTGTTACAAGACTCGCCAGGAAGGTCATCGTGCTCTGGCCGAAAACACGGCTTACGAGGACGAAGAGATTGACATCGAACAGAGCGACAAGCGCGACGGCTGTCATCGTCACTCCGACAGAAGCAACGAGTGCCGCGGCAGCGAGACGCGCAGGGATCGAGCGACGATAGTTGGTTTGAGGAACCGGGTGGGGGGAGCGGCGCTCGATCGGTGCAGACCAGGCCGGCTCGATTGCCCGGCGGTCAGCGACTACAGGGACCTGGACAGCGCCTGGAACATGCACACGCGCCATCACCTTGTCCGCAAACTGCGGAGAAGGCGAGAAATACGGCAAATCCTTCATCGCCTTCGCGATGGGCGCGAATTCTTCTTCTTCCAGGAAATAATCTGTCAATGGGTCCTCACGAATGGCTTACGGGAGATGGTCGCCCCTGGTTTCACCCGATTCACGACAATTTTCGAGCATTTCATCGCACATCCCCAAGGGCTGCCCTGAGCTCGTGCCTGGCCCTGTGGATGTACGTTTTTACCGTCCCGAGAGGAAGCTTCACGATCTCCGCGATCTCCTCGTAGGATTTGTCTTCTACATGCCTGAGCATGATGCACGCCCGGTATTCAGGCCTGAGCTTTCCGATAGCCCGCTCGATTGCGGTCCCTAGCTCACGGGACTCGAGCTCTTCGAGTGGTGATTCATCACCGGACGCCACCGATATCGATGTCGCTTTTTTACTCTCGGCAGTAACGGCATCGGGCGCGCCTTCGATACTGATTGTATCTACCCGCCGACGGCGCAAATGATCGATTGTGAGATTGTTCGCGATCTTGAACAGCCAGCTCGAGAATTTGAACTCCGGGCTGTAGCGGTCGAGGTTATTCAGAACTTTGATGAACGTTTCCTGCGCGAGATCTTCGGCAGTCTCGCGATCCCGCACCATGCGGAAGATCAGCGAAAAAACGGGACGCTCATAACGAGCCAGAAGCTCGCGGTATGCGGCTTCCGACCCTTTCCTCGCCTGTTCGACAACGGCGGGATCTGGCAGCCCCGATAATGGCGGCGATGCGGCTCCTGCGCTCATCGTGACGGACAAACTTAGCTTGCGACAGGTGAGCGCGCCGGGTCAACTTTCGGCGAATGGCTGAGAAATTCGAAGAAATCGAAGCGATGCGCGCCGCTGAAGGCGGCGCGGAGAAAAGCCGCTATGTGCGGCGGATGTTCTCCGAAATCGCGCCTCGGTATGACCTGCTGAATCACGTACTGAGCCTCAATATCGATCGCGGATGGCGACGCGCCGCTATTCACGAGCTTCGGATCGAAAGAAACCCCGATGCGCATTATCTCGATCTTTGCGCTGGAACTCTCGATGTGAGCGCGATGATCTCCGACAAGCATCCTCGCGCCCGGATAATAGGAGCCGATTTCGCCGAGCCGATGCTGCGTGCCGGCGTGTCGAAGACAAGCGGCAGAAACATTTCGCCGGTCACCGCCGATGCACTGACGCTTCCACTCAAGGATGACTCAGTATCGGGTGCAATCGTCGCTTTTGGAATTCGCAATGTCGCAGATCTCGATCAGGGTCTTCGCGAGGTTCATAGAGTGCTGATACGAGGGTCCCGCTTCGTGATTCTCGAATTTTCGACCCCCCGGTCGCGAGCTGTGAATTCTGCATATCAGCTCTACTTCAATCGCATTCTGCCACGTATCGGAGCGTTCGTCAGCGGACACAAAACGGCTTATCATTATCTCCCGAAATCAGTAGCGAATTTTCCCGCGACAGAAGCGCTCGCTCAGCGCATGCGCAGTGCAGGATTCTCGAATGTGAGCTGGCGCAGCTTCACGATGGGAATCGTTGCGATTCATATCGGAGAAAAACTCTAGGAGACTTTTCTGGTCTTCTCCATCTCCGCGGGGAACCTGCGGAACCAGCTCGAAAGAAGCAGGAGCTCATCGATCTCGTGAGTCGGAACTGTGGTCCCGGTTGCCTCACGCGTCGAAAACATTTCCTCGGCCAGCCTCTTGAGCTTCTCCCTTTGCCATGACGTTCGCGGCTTGTCGACTTCGGCTCTCACAACGCCGCGCTTGACGAGATATACGCGATCCTGGCCGTCGTATCCTTTTACCGTGTACATGAAGGAGAGCTTTTCGACCGCAAATCTCAGACGGCCGAATTGTTCGCGCAGTGCTTCGAGACGCGCGAGCTTGTCGCGATAAGAAGCTGCCCGCTCGAATTCGAGAGATTCGCTCGCCTCTTCCATCTTGTGACGAAGTGTCTCGATCGGTCCATCGTTGGCGCCTTCGAGAAACGCACGTGCCATCGACACCCGGCCGTCATATTCGGAAACGGAGCATCCACCAACGCACGGGCCAAGACAGCGGCCGATCTCGTATCGGATACAGCCGGGAGTTCGCGGCGCGATCTGAAAAAGCTCCTGCTGATCGCTGAAGTGCATCTTGAGATCGGTGCGGCAATCGCGAAGTGCAAGCACATCACTCAGCTCGCGCAGCGCTTCGCCAACACGCTGCGCTCCGACGAACGGGCCATAGTACACCGACGCATCGTCGGCCGATGCACCGCGCACTACCGCCAGCTTAGGCGCCGGTCCTTTCGTGAGCTTGATGAAAGAGTAGTGCATCGCATCGCGCTTCATCGCGACATTCAGTCGCGGCCGGTAAGTCTTGATGAGCCTCAATTCCTTGAGAAGCGCAGCGAATTCACTCGGCGTGTATTCCCAGTCGATCGTCTCTGCTTCGCGCAGAATGCGCGCGCCTTTTTCTTCGGGATAGGAACAACGGAAATAGCTCAGCAGTCGTGACCGTACACGCTTTGATTTCCCGACGTATACCACCTCGCCGGTCGATGACAGCATTCGGTATATACCGGGCCGATCGGCTGCACCAGAGCGTACTAGATCGCGCATGATCTTGATCTGCG
>DASUXX010000405.1:0-9577 GCA_036377755.1 Gemmatimonadaceae bacterium | reverse complement strand
GGCAACTGTCAGCGAGCTGGCGGAGCCGTTCGACATGAAACTCCCCTCGTTTGTTCAGCACCTCTCCGTGCTGGAAGAAACCCGGCTTGTGAAATCCAGGAAGCGCGGTCGCGTGCGCACTTACGAAATCGCTCCGGAGCGATTTCAGGTCGCCGAAAACTGGCTCAGCGCGCGTCGTGAGGAATGGGAGCAGCGTCTCGACCGGTTCGACAAGTACGTCAAACAACTCAAGGAAAAGGAATCAGACAAATGAGCGATCAATTCGCCTTCGATCCGAAGCTCGATTTCTCCATCGAGCGCTTCATCGATGCTCCGGTGCACCTCGTGTGGGAAGCGCTTACAAAGCCGGAGCATTTGAAAGAGTGGTACATGCCGAGGGAGTGGGGCCGTGTCTCGCACGCCGAGATGGACCTGCGTCCCGCGGGCATTGTACGCATTGACATTGCTGTCGGTGACGGGCGCGAAGTGCCCAACGTCGGCTGCGTTCTCGAGGTCGTTCCGAACGAACGACTCGTATGGACATCGATGTTGTTTCCTGGTTATCGCCCTGCCGTCTTCGATGACATTCCGATCACAGCGATCATGACGATGAAGAGCGAGGGATCAGGAACCCGTTATGTCTTCACCGCTCTGCACCGTAATGAAGCGGACTTCAGGAACAACAAGGAGTCAGGATTTTACGACGGGACTACGATCGCGATCGATCAGCTCGTTTCGCACGTGATGTCGATGAAGTAGGCGGCTAATTCACAGCTCCTCGGCGAGCCCGATGAGGATTCCTTCAGGACCGCGAATGTAGCAGAGCCGATATGCTTCTTCGTACTGAACCACATCGCCGACGAGCTGTGCGCCGCGCTTATAGAGTCTCGCGAGTGTGTCCTCGATGTCGTCAACAGCAAACATGACGCGCAGGTAGCCGAGTGAATTGACAGGAGCGTTCCGGTTATCAGCGATGATCTCCGGCTCGATAAATCTTGAAAGCTCGAGTCGGCTGTGCCCATCGGGCGTGATCATCATGGCGACCTCGACTTGTTGATCGCCGAGGCCGGTGACTCGGCCCGCCCATTCTCCTTCGATCATTGCCCGGCCTTCGAGCCGCAGCCCGAGCTCGGAGAAAAATGCGATCGCATCGTCAAGTGATTCCACAACGATGCCGACGTTGTCCATCCGCTTGATGGTCATATGCTCAGTTCACTTCGCGACGTAGCGCATCGATACTGCGCCTGAGCTGAACTCGACTTTACTGACCAGCTTCAGGTCGACGTACTTCGATACTCCGGCGAATAGCGTTGGCCCATGACCGACGACTCTCGGGTGCACGACGAATTCGTATTCATCGATCAATCCCATTTCAGCGAGCGCTTGCGGGAGTGTCACGCCTCCAGTCATGATCCCGTTGCCAGGCTGGGATTTTAGCCTTCGCACTTCCGTCTCGAGATCACCGCGCACCAGCTGGGCGTTCCAGTCGACGTGATCCAGTGTGCTCGACACGACGTACTTCTTTGCAGAGTCGATCACTTTCGCGAACGGTTGCATCCATTCAGGCAGCTGCGGATCCGGATTTCGCCACGCGTCTTCCATCATCTGGTAGGTCACTCGACCAAAGAGCAAAGCATCTGCGCGCGCGATGTTTTCCTGAGCGTTTCGATGCAGATCTTCATCTGCGATTCCCACGCGATGATCGCAGCAGCCGTCGAGTGTGACGTTGATGGAATAGAAGAGCGGTCGCATTAATTCGTCAGGGATCCGGTTCCCTGCTCTCGCACGTAGCGCAGGTGTGTGGCGGCTGGACCGTTGAGCACGCTGTCAATTCGGAATTGTGGAATCGACTCATTGATGTTCTCGAAGAGACGTCGTCCGCTGACAAAGAGAATCGGTGCCAGCGCGATCTCGAGCTCGTCGACGACGCCCATGTTGAGGTACTGCTGGATTACGTCGGCACCGCCTGCGATCCGAACATCGCGATTGCCCGCAGATTCTCGAGCCTGTGCGAGTGCGCTCTCCGGTCCGTCGTTGACAAAGTAGAACGTCGTGCCGCCGGGTCTCGCCCACGGCTCACGCTTCTCATGTGTGAGCACGTACACTGGCGTGTGAAACGGAGCATCCTCGGGCCATGAGCGTTCACCCTGTTCGAACATTCTCTTCCCCATGATGTTTACGCCGATACGCTCAAAGGTACGCTTGATCATATCGTTGACCGGGCCGGTTTCTCCGCCCGGGCCGAATTTGAGATTTTGACGAAAGTATTCGGTGTTGATAATCCAGCGCATCATGGTGCCCCACTTTGCACCCCAGTTCTTGTAGCCGGGATTCTCCCAATGCTCGAGAGTCATTCCTTCTGGCGCCATGAAGCCATCGAGACTCAGCGCGATGTTTACGAATACCTTGGTCATGTTCCTCTAATGATCGCCAATTACGATCGGCATTTGACTCTGTATGCAACGACCGTTGCCTTCGGCGTATATGCCTCGCGAGCAATCACGTCTGGTCGAGCCAAGGATTGCTGATATGTACACGGTCAACATTTTCAATCGACCCGCCTTCATGGACGCCCGCTCTGCACCGCGATGTTGGACGCATGAAGATGAAAGATCTTCCATGCGTTGCCTTCGCGACGGAAGACGACGGTGCGTCGTCCAAGACGCTCAGCATTGTGGAGCTCGAAGGTCACGAGAACGATGCCGGGCGCAAGTGGTTTGATGCGAAGACCTACCGGAGGTAGACTATGGTACGGTGGGCCGCCCGATGCATGCGCTCTGATATCATCGAACACAAGGCGGAACGTCGAGTCGATTGCCGCACGCCCTGAGAAAAGTGCAGGCATGATCGGCGCGGGATGAAAGATCGTTGCGGAGTCGGAGAAAGCCGAGTGAAATGGCTCCCACTCCAGGTTCTCGAATGCGGTGAGGAAGCGACGCACTCCGCTGCTCACTTCCACCGAGTCGCTCGATCCAGATCGAGCCGATGATCCAGACTGAGCACTTAACGAAACAGGAATAAACAGAACCGCAGCCAGGGCGAAACTCACCGTACTTCCAGGTATTGATCGAAGCATTGTCGTCACCTCAATGAGTAAGCCTGACGTCTAGCGGCGGGCGACGGCGGCGGTGTAGAATCTTAAGCCTCGGCGCTCTTCTTGTTCACCACAACACGAGGTGAAAAATGCAGGCACAACTTATCACGTATCAGCTGAAAGATATTTCGCAGGCGGACTATCTGAAGCAAATGGTTGAGCCCGACGCCCCTGTTCTCGCAAATGTCAATGGACTGATCTCGAAAGTCTGGTTGACGGATGAGGAGAAAAACAGTTTTGGCGGTTTCTATCTGTGGGAAAGCAAGGAAGCAATGGAAAGCTTCATGCACTCAGACCTCGTGAAGGCTGTTGTAAGCAGGCCATACGTCACGAATGTTTCATCGGTTGACTACGCAGTAAATGAAAAGGCGTCACGAATCACTCGTGGTCTGAAATAGTTTTTTAAATAAGATCCGCGACATCGGACCAGCGCTCCAACACTGCTGCGCTGGCAATGTCGTCGTCTGCCATCAACCTGAAATCGGCGAAGTCGAATCCGGGGCCTACCGAGCATCCCAATAGGGAGTAAGCGCCAAGTGAACGCGCAGCCTGCCATTGGCCAGCTGCGACGACGTGAAGAGGCTCACCCTCGGCTTCGCCGATTGTCGCGAGATGGTAGCGATTTAATTCAGTGCATGCTGCGTCGAGCTCGAGAAGGTCAACCGGTGCACCTTCATATAGATGCCACGCCTCGTTGGACATCACCTGATGCCAGCGGCTGAATGTATCGCGCGTGAGCAGGTAATAGATCGTCGTTAACGCGGCGCGCTGTCCGCGCCCATCGCCTGGGAGAACGTCGAGCGTCGAGCGAAACACCCTGCGATAAAATCCTCCTTCCGGGTGCGGCTCGAGACGCAATCGATCTATCAGCTCAGCTGCTCGTGAATCCATTCAGAAACGACGCGAGAGCCTATTGCTTGTTGTACTCGAACAACTCGATCGGATTGCCTGAAGGGTCGTCTACAATGACCTGCTTGCCGCCAACACCCACGATCACGTCGCTTCGCAAAGTGGCACCTGCGTTGCGGAGCCGCTCCACTTCCCGTTCGACGTCCTCCACGATGAGTACAATGCGATTCCAACCTCCCGGCTCAGGACGTCGGCCGTTGGGAAGTGTCTGACTGCCACCGCCCGGTCCGCTGGTAGCGCTGAGAAAGAGCTGCAGATCGTCACGTGACAGAATGGCGAAGGTCGGCGCAGGTCGCATTTCCACGTGAAAGTTCAAATGTGTCGTGTAAAATGCGACAGACGCATCGACATCATTGACGATATAGCGCACACTGCTCTTACTCATCGTTCAGGTCTCCCGAGTGTATCGACACGCGTAATAAGCGGAGAGCGACGGATCTCTGCTATGATACTGTCCGATACGTCACGTGAAAGATGGGCGCGAAAGCTGACTGTATAAACCGGTTGTCCTCTCTCGTACCCTGTTATGCCCACACCGGCGATGCCGTCTATCAAAGTGTGTTCGCCCTTGGAGCGGCCCGTTGATCGGCCAACTACTGTATTCCAGAAAAGATCCTGGTCGGATTGGGTGGATGCAGGCGAGAGCACAACTCGAATTTGTCGCTCTGGCGTCGACGCGTAGTTCGTAAGAGCCACGCCACAAATTACGACTGCGACTGTGAAGACAGTTGCCATTCCCCAGCTCTTCGCATCTGAAACTGCGGCCGCCACTACGCCTGCAAACATCGCACTCGCCAGCCACCATAGGGCAACTGGGAAACTGAATGCGGCAATCCATCCGCCAAGCATTAGAGCGGCCGCAACACTCCACACGAATCCTGCGATTCCTCCCACCACTACAAGAGTGAGATGGGTTCGGAATTTCGAGCCGCTGGGGAGTCGACGGAGAACGCGCTCGAAGGTGAGATGAATCAAAACCGCGAGCGGTAACGTCCAGACGAACATCGCCGACAAATCTCCTGCTCCAAACCAGTCATTCGCGGCAAGGAACAGGAGAGCCAGGCCTATCGAACACAGTTCAACCGCGATCGCTGCAACCATGGCAGGACGTCGGCTAGTCACGTAAGGATCCCCCAGTTAAATGTGGCTACGAGTGGATCGCTTCGTGTATTTCAGCGCCCATATTCAGGATGCATGTGCCTTCTGATTCGATTTGCGCAACAGCAGAATCTGGCGAGCGAACGTAAGACTTGTCGCCGTAAACGTCGCGGTGCCCAACCATGCCCACCATGCTCCCTCTCTCACGATTACATAAACCTGTCCCGCGGCCATGAGTATGTTTCCGATCATCATGAACCAGAGCGTCGACACACCGAAACCGCGAGCGACATCTATGTTGATCGAACGCCTGTCGATCGGCTTGAGCGAGCTGTCATCGATATGCGCAGGCTCCAGCCCGGCTATTGCCCATGATGCGGAGGACGACACGAGCAAAATGATTACGAATGCAGCCAGCCACATGGGATTCGAAAGAATCCTGTCGCTGCCGATCACCACAGTCAAAACGATGATCAGAATCATCAAGCTCGCGTGGAGTTGAGCGAGCCTCCTTTCGAAAGCACCTTGCTGTTGCGGCGTTACGTAGTACCAGCGTTTGCGCCAGGGCATGACTGATCGACGGGCATAGACCTTTCGTCCATCGAGCGTCTCTCTATAGAGCCCTGCACGCATCCCGTTGAAGTAACCCATCGCAGCCTACTCCTCACTTGTTATGAGATACGTAAGAGCGAGTAAAAACTTACGCGCACGAGACTAGGGTCGAGATCGAGGTGCCCGCAAAGCCCAGGCGCGTTGAATCTGACCGCCAGCAACATAGTAAACCCAGGTCGCTCGACCATCCGAGGCTCACTCACCCGAATGACATGCTAATCGACATAGAAAGAGTACTCGATGCGTTTGGCCATACCACGATCGAGATGGAAATAGACCGGCGACTCCGCGCCTATGCAACGCCCGCAATCATATCGCCATTTCGCTGCCACCCGTTCGCTCGGCTCACCAAGTGATCGGCGAATGATCTCTTCGGGAACGCCAATGCCTGACTGGGGAAATTTGAGATAGCGATTGTCTGACACCACCGCCGTCTGCAAAAATTCCTTACCGCCCTGACCGACGACGTAGTAAGTCAGGTGAAGTCCCGGATAGAATAGATCCACAATCGAATCAGTCAGCGCAGCGTTGTGTCGATTGACCACCGCGCGCGATGCGACGCTGTCCGCCGTGCCGAACCGGGAGATCATTTCGCGTCGAGAATCGGGAACGAGCAGTCCGTGCTCGACAAACTCATCACGCAACGAATCGACTGACTGCGGCTGACCAGCGGATGCTACCGTCGTGGACTCCTGCTGCGTTGAAATTGCTGACTCGTTGTCGTGCGACGTCTGTCGACTTCGCTCACTGGTAGTGCACGCAACCAGTGAGCTCATGAAGCCGATGAAGAGAGTTGCTATTCGCAACGAATCACTTGGAACTTCAGCGTGTGTCCGGAAGCCCCGACAGATCGCTTATTTCCCGGGCGGACGATACGCGATGGACGACGCCTTCTCCAAGGCAACCAGCGTCTCTTCGACAGTGAGCAAAACGGTGGTCTGGATCGATCCTAGCGCTCCGCCAGCGCCAATGGCAAGCGCAGTAGCCGCCATCGAGACGTTATCAGGTGCTTCCCAGAGGTTGTAGCCATCGTGATCGCCGAACGCGTACCAGAATCCGTGCAGCTTTCCGCCCACTGATTCGATGTACTTTGCCGCAGCTGCACGGCGGTCTTCAGGATTCTTTACGAGGCGGGCCCAGGTCTCTGGTGTATAACTGAAGCGCGTGAGATACATCGGCATCGTTCCTCCGTCGTTGTCGCCATGGCGGCAAGTTCGCTCAACGTAGTTGTTGTATCCCGCATCGCCCTCGACGTCAAGCTCGCCAACCGCTTCACCTGGTCACACCGAATCAGCGCCAGGCTGCCTGAGCCGCTCCGAATCCAGTGAAAGCGAACGCAGCAGGCTGCGTTACATCACATGTCGAAACAGTGCGGTTCAGCCCGCAGTCTACTGAACACACACAGGCGCCGACCGCCCGACCCTTCCGAAGCAAGGTTAGCCAATGGAAGTTTAGCCGCATGTCTTCGGACATCCCTCCCACTTTTCCACCCGCACTTCGAGAGGCTCTCACAGGTCGATACACGTTGACCTCCGAGCTCGGCCAGGGTGGAATGGCGACAGTCTACCTGGCCCAGGACTGTCGGCATGAACGTCCGGTCGCGCTGAAGGTTTTGAATCGCGAACGAAGCGCTGAGCTCGGAGCCGAACGGTTCGAGAGAGAGATCAAGCTTCTCGCGCGGCTTCGTCACCCGTTCGTGCTCCCGCTGCACGACTCTGGAGTTGCAGCCGGTGAGCTTTACTTCGTCATGCCGTACATCGATGGCGAATCGTTACGCGCACGACTTGACCGAGAGAAAGCTCTCTCGCTTGAAGATACGATGAAGATCATTCGCCAAGTCGCTGACGCTCTGGATTATGCGCACGGTGAAGGGATCATCCATCGCGACATCAAGCCGGAGAACATTCTCCTTTCGCGTCATGGACACGCGCTGCTTGCGGATTTCGGAATCGCGCGCGATACGGTACCCGCGAGCAGCTCTGATTTGACACTCACTCACGCCGGCGGGACAGTTGGCACTGCAGCATACATGAGTCCTGAGCAGGCGCTCGGTGAGAAGAATGTCGACGCACGCGCCGATATCTATTCGCTCGGGTGTGTGGTTTACGAAATGCTCTCCGGTCGTCCGCCATTTGTTGGACCAACTGCGCTGTCGCTCGTCGCACAACACGTGGGCACACAGGCGCCAAGCCTCGCTACACTGCGGAGTGATCTGGCCGCCGCGGTGGTGGCTGCAGTAACGCGTGCGCTCGACAAGAGCCCGGGTGCTCGCTTTCCCACCGCGACTGGATTTGCTGATGCAATGGTCGCGATGGACACTCGCTCGCACACGGTCGCCTCGACGCTACCGTCGCCGGCGCGCTTGTCGCTTGCGGTCCTTCCAATGCGCAATCGGAGTTCCGATCCTGAGGCAGAGTTCTTCAGCGACGGCATGACAGAAGAGCTTATCAACGCTCTCGCTAAAGTAGATGGGCTGCGCGTCGTCTCCCGTACTTCCACATTTGCGTTCAAGGGTGACGATGTGCCGGTTGACGCGATCGGCAAACGCCTCAAAGTCGGATTTGTTCTCGAGGCGAGTGTAAGACGTGCAGCGAACCGGTTACGTGTAACAGCGCGCCTTGTCGATGTAGCACACGATGAAACCGTGTGGTCCGAGACGTACGAGCGACAGCTCGAAGATGTATTCGCTGTTCAGGACGAGATCACTCACGCAATCGTCGAAACAATCACGCAGACACTCGAGCTCGGGCGGCTTCAGAAACCGGCATCGATCGCACAGCCTCAGTCTCTTGAGGCATACGACCTGTATCTGCTCGGCCGTCATCATTGGAACAAACGCACACAAGTGGAGATGAAGCGTGCGCTCGATCTGTTTCAGCAGGCGGTGCGCGTTGATCCATCGTACGCAGCGGCTTATTCGGGCATCGCCGATGCATCCGCGCTGCTCGCATCGTGGCAATTCGCGAGCACGGGTGAGATGTATCCGCAGGCGGTGACGGCCGCGCGTCGCGCGATTGAGCTCGACCCATCATCCGCTGACGCGCATGCATCTCTTGGCTTTATCTGCTTGAACTGGGAGTGGGACTGGGAAGGTGCGCAGCGCGAGCTGAGGCGCGCTATCGAATTAAATCCCAATCATGAAACAGCACATCGATGGCTTTCCGCATTCCTCGCCGGGATGGGAAAGAGTGATGAAGCTTTGCCGATCGCTTTACGCGCGATCGAGCTCGATCCAATCTCAGTATTGCCGCGAATGAATCTTGGTATCATCCACATGCTCGGTAGTCGTTTCGAAGACGCAGCGCGGGAATTCAGGCATGTAGTCGATGCTGATCCGGAGTTCGTGCGTGGATACCTTTTCCTCGGCAGTGCATTGTCATTTCTCGACAGACATAACGAGGCGATTGCAATTGGACGGATTGGCGTCGAAAAGGCAAAGCAGCTTCCCGTCTCGCTTGTGCCATTAGGTACAACGTTGGCGCGCGCGGGGCGACTTGAAGAAGCGCATGACATTCTTGATCCAGTCGTGCGTGGAGGGATCGATCCGTTCTATGCTGCGATGGCGCTCTCCGCGTTCGATGATGAGTCAGCTGTGATCGACCAGCTCGAGCTTGGTGTTACGGAGCACTCGGACTGGATGTATTCAATCGCGACGCAGCCCTGGTTCAAATTGTATCATGGTAACCCGCGATTCGTGGCGCTTCTCCGTCGGATGAAGCTTTGAGCCTCTATGCGAGCGAGCGATTTCAATGATCGCGCTGCACATCGGCAACGATCTCATATGAACGAACCCGCGCCGCATGATCATGGATCTGTGCAGCGACGATCACTTCGTCTGCGCTCGTGCGAGCAATGAGATCCATGAGTCCCGATCGTACACGCTCG
>DASUXX010000404.1:0-4742 GCA_036377755.1 Gemmatimonadaceae bacterium | reverse complement strand
CGAGATCGAGCCGTCGCCGGTGACGATGTTGCCCGTGACGTTCGCGACGACAGCGCCGTTAACGGTGATACCGTTCTTCTGGTAGTTGTTCACTGTGTTGTTGGAGATCGTGACGCTAACGTCCGGGTGCATATCGATCGGGCCTGTTTCGCCGGCGAACGGAGCGTTGCGTGCTTCGATCGCGTTTCCTTCCTGGCATCCGCTCAATCCCTGGCGCACGCCGGTGACGGTGTTGCCCGTGATCGATCCGCTCGCGCCATCGAACATGATTCCGCGAAGGCGATCAGTGCCACCATCGCAGACGTCGGAGAGGCCTGATGCAGTGACAGTGAGGTTGATCACGTTTGCGCTTGCACCAGCATTGGTGATTACTGCACCAGTGAAGTGACCGCTTGCGGGATCCATTGCCGTGATGCTGTGTCCATCTCCGTCGAGTGTGAATCCATTCGGAATCGAGATCGTCGAAGTGGTGACGCAATCACCGTTGAGCGTCATGGTCGAGCCGCTCGTGGTGAAGTGACACGCGTTGTCTTCGAAGTTGTAGGTGACGCTGTTGCCGGAATATCCGAGCTTCAGCGCATCGACCGATGCGACGAGAGTTTCATTGCCGCTGCCCTGATTGATTCCGAATCCCCCGAGGATTGTTGCATCGGGGTTGTTTCCGACAATTGTGTTCCATGACACAAAGCAATTGAATTCGCAGACACCGGGGATGGATTTGCTAGACCACCATACTGCATTGCCTGCGTCATAAGCGTCCCAATGTTGCCACGTATCGTTGGCGACGGCGCCCTGGGCGGTGTTGTACACCGGCTCGAAGACGAGGGTCGTGAATCCGCCGCTCACATCCGGACCGTTGAAGTCTACCTGGATGTTGAGCGCGGTGACCTGCTGAGCATTGCCCGCGGACCGATATGTGTCGTACGAGATTGCATCGACGTCGGCGAGCTTTGTACCGACATGATCGAAGTTGAAGAGGGATCCCTTGTCGCCCGACGCGGGCGTCGAGACTTCGAAGCTGCCGTTGCCGAGCGGGGTTGTTGAGGGTCCAACGCGGAATGTGCCGGTCGCCACGTTGCGTGTATAGAACACCCAGCTCTTAGCAGGCGGTGTGTCTTCCGCCTGCCGTGCGATGCTTGATTCCGTAACCGTGACGGTATTGTTGCCGGAGGCGAGAGTCAGCCTCGGGGACTTGCCGGTTGTAGAGAGCGACGGACTTGTTGCGTCGGAGCACGCGGCGAGTGTGCCGAGTGCGGCGGCGAGTAATGCTTTTCTCACGAACTTCTCCTGAATTGATTGCTGGGTGTGTAGAGGGTGAGCGCGTGATGTCCCCAGCGGACAAAGACGCGAGATCGAGGTGGATTTATATGTCTGCCAATGTGAGAGTGGCGCGTCAAAGAGGCGTTAAACGTATTGGCGGGGTCTGACAGTTCACCGAACGGGCGGTGGAGTGTTAACGGCTGGGCTCGATTGAGGGCATAAGGCGCCAGATGCGGGTTGTTGCGCTGTCCGATTTAATGTCACCTAATAACTAGGTATAATTAAGTATGACCCGGTCCCAGCTTGCGATAGCCGTCATGGCCGATGAGAAGTGGGTGGAAAACACTGCCCGGCTTTTGAACCGGCGGCTAAGGTATACTGTCGAGGAATCGATGTGGCTTGGACTAGTTCGGATGTTGAACCAGGATCTCAAGTTGGCTCTAGCGGTTGCGGCGACCCTGGCCGATGAGGCGCTTGGTCTCGAGGGTGAGCCAGCAGAGGCGGTGGTCGGTGGCCAGGATAAGAGCAGCGCTGCAGTCGTGATCGATCTCGAACGATTTCGCTCCACACATGCCGGGGCACTTTCGACTGCACTCACTCTCGGTGGCGCACGGAGGGCTGGACGTCGTTCTGCCCAATCGAAACGAAAGAGCGCAGCTCTCGCGAAGGCAGAGCGATATGGCGTCGATATCGATCTGCTTCGCGAAGGGCTCAAGTTGTCTGTCGCGGAACGACTGAAGCGCGCGGACGAGAATGCCGCATTCATCGCGAACATGCGCAAACACAAATGAGCTTTGCTTCGATACTTGGTGGTCTCAACGATCGGGATATCAAGTTTGTCGTGGTGGGAGGTCTTGCTGCGACAGCTCATGGATCGCGGCGTGTCGCCGACGATGTCGATATCTGCTACGACGTTGGCGCTGCGAATGTAGAGCGCCTTGTTGACTTGCTCTCGATGTGGAACGCATATCCTCGCGGAATCGAGAAAGGATTGCGGTTCGTCATGGATGCGCGGCAGTTCCGGATTACGCCGCTGATGACCCTCACCACAGATGAGGGCTTCATTCACGTGCTCGACAAGGTGCCAGGTGTCGGGAGCTACGATGACTGCCGCCGGCGATCAATGCAGGTTGAAGCATTCGATATTCGATTTCGTGTGCTCGACTTGCGAGCGCTGATCGATGCAAAGAGAGCGACAGGAAGGTCGAAGGATATAGATCTGCTTCCCGAGCTCGAAGCGCTGCTTGCCCTCGAAGCGGATCGATGAACGGCGAATGCGCTGACATTGTGCGCCAGCGCATTCGTTCGTCCTTCACCAGACGGCAATCAAGTAGAAGAACCATCCTGCCGTTCCATTGATGATCGTGATTCCTGGCCATCGGCGCCCTTGCAGCCGGCGACGATTGTCAGCGCCGTCGCGATGATCGACAGTCGAACGCGATTCAGCATATCTCTCCCGTGCGAAGTGTGATGTGGATTTCAAGCGCACGAGAAGATAGAAATCGGCTCTGACAATGAGCTTGACTGATGTTGACGAAGTCAGCGAAGTGTCGATTTCATAACAGGGAAGTGCTGGTTCTGTACAAAAAAGTGTCGGTTCTATAACAAATGTTACGAACTCATAACGGATTGTTTCATTGCAGCAGTTGCAGTGACCGGCATCATTTGAAATTGATCATTGCGCGTTGTTACCAGCGTTTCTACAGTTGTCGCCGTCCCCCAACATGAGGCTTCATGACGAAGTTGAAATTTCTTGTAGTCGCTGCACTGTTTGTGTCAGCGGGTTGTTATCATGCGACGATTGATACTGGACGCACGCCCTCTCCAACGAAGATTGAAAAGCATTGGGCGAGCGGCTGGATCTACGGTCTCGTTCCTCCTTCGACTATCGAAACCGCGCAGAAATGTCCGTCGGGTGTAGCGAGAGTTGAGACGCAGCTGTCGTTCGCGAATCAGCTCGTCAATTTCCTGACGTTTGGTATCTACACGCCGATGGATATCGTCGTGACCTGCGCACAGGGTGGCACCTCTTCACTGCCAGTCATTCAGGCGGGATCGGACAAAGTCGCAGCGCTTGAAAGCGCCGTCGAGATGTCGCAGGACAAGCACACGCCAGTTCTCGTCAAGTATTAAGAAGTAGTCGTGAGATCTCGCGCGGGTAAAACCGCGCGGGATCATCGCGGTAATTCGCGAATGTATGCGAGTGACGAATATTGCCTTCATATGACAGCATCGTCTTCGCTTCGGGCCGCTTTGCCGGCTGTTACTCTCCACTCACGGTGCTGCAATGAGAAAATCGTTAATCGCAATCCTCCTCGTAACTCTCGCATGCTCTGGAGATTCCACTGGCCCGACGCAGTCATCGGTTGCCGGGACCTGGAATCTGCAGACGATAAACGGAGCGGCGCTGCCGTTCGTTGTCGCCCAGACTGGAGCGAATAAAGTCGAGATAACCGGTGACGTACTGACCGTAACAAATTCAGGAAGCTTTACAGAGATCACGACGATTCGGACGACGCAGAATGGAGCGTCAACAACGCAGACTGTACCGGATGCTGGCACCTACGTGCTCAACGGGAACAACGTAACGTTTCAATTTCAAAGCGATGGTTCCGTCGGATCTGGTACCGTAAGCGGAGGTACGCTTACAGTCTCGCAGACCGGACTCTCGCTTATCTACAAGAAGTCGTAACGCATGACTGCGCGATGGCCGCACGTATGTTGCCTCTCAGCGCAGTCCGCATTTCAGCTTGCGAAAAATCTGAATTGACCGATTAGCAAATCCCGATATGTTTGCTCTCACTCGTGGCGATTCTCCCGACCTCTTGAGGGCAAAATGAAAGCACGCATCTGGGCAACAATGGTTTTGGCGGTTACGGTCTCCGCGCAGGCTGCTGTTGCCCAAAGCGCGGGAGAGAAAGATTCCAAAGGTCGGGTCTTCGCAAAGATCATTGTCACCATGACGGAGCCCAACTCGTTCGGTCGTCCAGTTGCTGGTCTCACGTTTCTCGTCGTGACGGAGAACGGTGATCGCATCTCCGTGACAACCGATGATGCAGGCGTCGCAGGAGCGTGGTTGTCGCCCGCAAGCTACCGTTTCGTGACGCCTGATCCTGTCGAATGGCAAGGCAAAACCTACACATGGGACTCGATTCTTCCGGTGAAACCAGATTCACCAATCATCAAGTTCTCACAGGAAAACGCGAGCAAGGTCGTCAGCGTTGCTTCCAGTGCGAGTCCGGCAGTGCAACCTGTCCAGGCCGGTTATAAGCCTCCTCCGACAAACACGTATCAATCAAACCCAGCGGTGCCGTTTCAGTATAAAGACGGTACTACCGCCACGCTGCTGAGCGTTCTCATTACGGGTGGCGGTCAGATGTATTCAGGCGATGTGGGTAAGGGTGTAACAATGTTATTAGCTGGCGTTGGTGCCGTTGTTCTCGGCTATTCAGCGTCTGGTTGTGATGAATACGGCTGTAACG
>DASUXX010000403.1:0-5597 GCA_036377755.1 Gemmatimonadaceae bacterium | reverse complement strand
GTTGTGGGTTACACATAACCCAGGACCGACGACCCCCGACACACGACCTCAAGAACCCATAACCCACGACCATCAGACATGTGCATGCGCTTCACGATCTGCCATATCGGCTTGCTCGATCTGCACCGTTACGTGCCCGATTCCAAACAATCGCATTGCATCGTGCACGTGTTCGAGCACATGCTGCTGCGTCGATGCATCGCGGACGATTGCATGCGCGCTCATGGCGACCATCCGCGGGTTCACGGTCCAGATGTGGAGGTCATGCACTGATTCGATTCCTGGTATCGCTTCCAGCTGAGCTCGGACCGCGCCGAGGTCGATATAGTTCGGCACGCCTTCGAGGAGAATGTCCACGGACTCGTGCACCAGCTTCCACGCACCGCGCATTATCAGGGCAGTCGTGATCAGC
Organism: Gemmatimonadaceae bacterium; assembly: GCA_036377755.1. Lineage (GTDB taxonomy): Bacteria > Gemmatimonadota > Gemmatimonadetes > Gemmatimonadales > Gemmatimonadaceae > UBA4720. The sequence goes on along the minus strand of DASUXX010000403.1, from coordinate 5,185 downwards.
GAAGCGAGCGGGTCGGCAATCAGCCATCCCGTGTACCTGATTACGAGCGCCGCAGCGACCACGCCAACGGATCCAAGCAGGTCACCAAGGACGTGCAGGTAGGCCCCACGGACGTTCATGTTCTCGCTCGCGCCGCCGTGAAGAATGCGCGCCGATATCACATTTGTGACCAGGCCAGCCAACGCTACCCACAGCATCAGCCCCGTCACCGGCTCCGGATTCCTTATCCGCAGGACTGACTCGACGACGATCCAGGCCGAAATCAGGAGAAGTGCAGACCCGTTCAGGAAAGCGGCCAGGATCTCCCACCGGAGGTAACCGTAGCTCTTCTGCGGCGTGCTGGGCTGGTGGCTGAACCACGCGACGAACAGCGACAGGGCGAGCGCTGCGACGTCGGTGAGCATGTGCCCCGCATCGGCCAGGAGGGCGAGCGAATTGGAGAGAATGCCGCCGACGACCTCGACGACCAGGAAGGTCCCGGTCAGCGCCAGCGCAATTCTCAGGCTTCTTACTGATGCGTGCGCTGCGTGATCGTGCGCGTGACCCTCCGCGTGGCTGTGCCCGGCATGGTCATGCATCACTGGCGCCCTCCCTGAACCCGGTCAATGAACCAGCGATTGTGATATTTTCCCCACTGTGATGATTCGATTGCTGGCCATACTGGCACTCGTGCTGCTCAACGGATTTTTCGTCGCAGCGGAGTTCGCCCTTGTTCGCTCCCGGCGCACCCGCCTCGAGGCTATGGTCCGAAGCGGCGACCCCCTCGCACGAATTGCCCTCCGGGCAAGCTCAAATATCTCGCGCGTGCTATCGGCGAGCCAGCTTGGCGTAACGCTCGCGTCCCTTGGGCTCGGATGGATCGCTGAATCGACGCTCGCGCACATTTTCGAGGGCGTGTTCGAGGGCCTCGCTCCCGCTCTCGAGCTGTCACTTCGCATCACTCTCGCTGGCATCATCGCCTACACGATCCTGACCTATCTCCACGTCGTGCTCGGAGAGCTCACACCGAAGGCTGCTGCGCTTCACGCTCCCGAAAAATTCGCAAAGTTCCTCGCGCCCCCGCTCATGGTATTCGCGTGGATCATGAGCCCGTTCATCTGGGTTCTGCATCGGTCGGCAAATCGCCTGTTGAAGCTTTTAGGTCAGCACAGTGCTCACTCGGAGGAGGCGGTTCACTCGCCTGAAGAGCTGCGAATGCTCGTGGAGCAATCGCAGGAAGGCGGAGCACTGCAATCGAGCGATGCAGACCTGATCGACGCGGTATTTGAATTTTCCGAAAAGAACGCGCGCGAGGTCATGACGCCCCGCACGGAAATCAGCGCGTTCGACGTCGATGCACCGCTCGAGGAGGTGCTTCGAATTGTCGAAGAGACTCAGTTCTCACGATATCCGATTTACCAGGAATCGATCGACAACATCATCGGGCTCATTCTCTCGAAAGATCTTTTGCGCCTGCTGATTCCCGCAAAGCCGGGACAGGCAGTGAATGCAGTCGAGACTTTTGACCTCCACAAGCTGCTGCGACCGGTCCATGTGATTCCGGGCTCGCGCGAAGTCGAGGATGTGCTTGCCGACTTCAAGCGACGAAAGGAGCACATGGCAATCGTGCTCGACGAATACGGTGGAACAGCAGGCATCATCACGATGGAGGATCTGCTCGAGGAAATCGTCGGTGACATTCTCGACGAGTACGACACCCCCGAGGACATCGATGAGCCTGTGCTGACACGCGCCGGCGAGACGATTGTCTCCGGATCGCAGAACATCGGCGAGCTCAACGAGCGCTTTGGACTCAGTGTCCCTGAAGAAGACGCGACTACAATCGGCGGATTCGTCTTTGGAATTCTCGGCCGTCTTCCTCAGGCGGGCGATCGCGTAATTGCAGGAGGCGCGATCTTTACAGTCAAATCAATGGAGGGAAGAAAGATCGACACGCTCGCTGTCGATCTTCACTCTATGGGTGACCGGCGCTCGAAAGACCGGACGCCGCAATCCGCCGACATAGAAGCAGCGCCTCGATAAAGCTCGAGGGGTCGGCAATCCCGCGACCCGCGATGTCGAGTGCGGTGCCGTGATCGGGTGACGTGCGCGGAAACGGCAAGCCGAGCGTTACGTTCACCGCGCTTCCGAACGATGCGACTTTGATCGCGGTCATTCCAACATCGTGATATGGTGCAATCACTGCATCGAACGCTCCGCGAATTGCGCGTACGAAAACCGTGTCGGCGGGAAACGGACCGTCTATCCCCGCGCGTCGCGCCGCAGGGGCAAGAATTTCGTCATCTTCATTTCCAAAACGTCCGCCATCTCCCGCGTGCGGATTCAACGCGCACAGTGCAATGCGCGGCTCGGGAATTCCAAACCACTTCTGCAGTGACTCGCGCGTGCTCGAAGCGGTTTCAACGATCACATCTTCCGTTACAAGTGGAACGACATTGCGCAAAGCGTGATGCGTCGTAGCAAGCACCACACGCAACCGATCAGATGCCAGCATCATTGCGACTTTGCTCCCGGTAAGCTCAGCGAGCATCTCGGTATGCCCGGGATACCTGTATCCGCCGACAAGTAGAGCAGCCTTATCTATCGGCGCGGTGACAATGCCCTGCACTTCACCGTTCGTTGCCAGCTGCACTGCCTTTTCGATCGCAAGCCCCGCGAGCTTTCCCGCGTGAGCTGGATCACCATGCGCGCTCCACTGTCCGATTTCGACGTCGACATTGAGCCCACACCCGGATGGCCCCACAATCACCAAATCAGAGCGCCCGCCGACTCTCGAGTCTGCGAGCGCTTTGAGAATTATCTCCGGACCAATTCCGCGCGGATCACCGGCGGTTACAGCAAGTCGTTGATTCACTCCAGCCTTATCGAGACGAAGGTCTGCTTGCGAAGGTCGTCGAGGAGCGCACGCGTTGCTTTCTCAGCAACAAGCTGCGACCTGATGCGATCCTTGATCTCGGCTTCATCATATTGACCGGCTTCGTTCACTGTGACGAGCTGAAGCACAGCGAATTTTGAAATTCCACGAGAGCTTGTGAGCTCGAATGGATCGGTGACATCACCCGCTTTCTTCCCGGTAATCGCTGTTGCGTACGATGCCGGAAGCGAATCGCGCACAAAGGGTTGGAGGATTCCCTTCTCTTCTGCCGGATCGTGATGCTTTGCAATGACTGAATCGAACGCTGCGCCATTGCGGAGCTGCGTTGCCACGAGCTGCGCTTCTGCGCGCGCCGCTGCGACATCGGCAGAATCGACCTTGGGAGCGATGAGAATGTGTCGCGCCTTTACTTCCGCCGCCTGAACACGATCTACCTTGATGATGTGATAGCCGAACGACGTCTCGACGACCCCGCTCACCTGACCGGGTTGAAGCGCGAACATCACACGCTCGAATTCGGGAACCATCGCGCCGCGGCGATTCCACCCAAGATCACCGCCCTGCGGCTTTGATGCTTCGTCCATCGACTCGCGCTTGGCAATCAGCTCGAAATCTCCGCCGCGCTTGATCTCAGCGAGGAGAGAATCTGCTTTTGCACGCGCGCGCTTCTTTGCTTCTTCAGATGGCTTCGGTGCAACGACAACCTGCCGGAACGTGACCGTCGCAGGAGCACCCTGAAGCGCGGTCTTGTTCTTCTCGAAGGCCTCATTCACTTCCGCATCGCTGACATTGCGGCCAACAGCGGTTTTTCTCAGCTCTTCGAACACGCGCTGCTGAAGCCCGCGACGGTAGTACTGCTCGTAAAGCGTGCGCTTGTATTCTTCCGGCGTTCCAAATCCCGCCTTCCGCAGCTCGGCGCGGTATTCGTCTTCAGTCTGGAATTGTCCGCGAACCCGGCGAACCTGATCATCGACGCTGCGATTCACTTCGTCGGGTGTGACCTCGACTTTCATGAGATGCGCTTTCTGCACGAGGATCTCTTCATCCACCAGCGCGTCGAGTGCGTCCTTTGCAAGCTTTGCCTGGCCTGCTGAATCAGGCGGGAGCTCCAGCCCTGCAGCGCGCTGCTGATTGATGGAGCTCATTACATCGCTCCAGAGAATGACCTGATCGCCGACAACCGCGACCACGCGATCAACCGGGATCGCCTGCGTTTGTGCAGCCAGGCTGGCTGAGGGGGTGGGCGTCTGCGCAGCAATCGCTGCCGGCAGCACCGCAAATATTGAAACGAAAAGTCTTCTGCGCATCCTGATTTCTACCCCTCAGCCCGTGACCCGTTCGCCTTACTTCTTTGTCGTATCAGCGTTAGGCATCGGAACCGCTGTCGGTGGTTGCTGCGTCGTCTTGGTGGAATCCGTCGCGAGTCTCACCTTGGCCGCCTCGAGCAGAACCTGATCGATTGCTTCCGGATTGATCGTGTAGTCGTACTTGTCGCGCAGAACGTTCTGAACCGGAAGCGTGACATCGACGTACTGTGCCTGCTGCTGGAGCAGCTTCGACAGATAATCATCGACACGCTGCGCTGCGAGTTTCTCGCGGTCGCCCTTTGACTTCGCGGCTGCCTCGAGAGATTTAGGATCGACGTTCAGCGCATTCCATGCGGTGGTCACGGTTCCGCTGAACATCTTGCGGACGTCGTCGAGCTGCTGGTTTGTTGGACCGAGCTTGGCGCTGTCTGCCGCATGGAGCACAAGCTCATTGCGTACGAAGTTCTTCACGAACATTGGAAGCATGGAATCCGGCGCCTGCTTCACACGCTCAGCAATCTGTGCCTGCGGCGGGAATGTCTCCATCCAGCGTGAAAGATCTGCCGCGGTGAACTTGCCGAGTCTCGATGTTGCAAGAACCGTCTTGTCACTCTTGTGCGTGGCCGGATTTTCGACAACTGCGCGAATCGTTGCTGCGTTGCCGGGCTTTACTTCGACTTTGTTTCCTGATTCGAGTCCGGCGAGATACGTGCTCTCCGCCGCCTGCATTCCGCCGGCCTGAATTGCCTGCGTGAATTCACCCTTGATCTCCGAGAAGAGCGGACGGCGAATGATGTGATATCCGTAAGGCGTCTGGATAACCGGAGAGATTTCGCCAGGCTTGAGCGCTGCTGTTGCCTCGTCGAACTCCTTCACCATTGCGCCGCGCGGGAACACTCCGAGTGATCCGCCGCGTGCGGCCGATCCCGGATCCTGGCTGTTCTTGCGCGCGAGGTCAGCGAAGTTCGCCGAGTTAACCTGTCCGCGAAGTGCGTCGATCTTC
>DASUXX010000402.1:0-6618 GCA_036377755.1 Gemmatimonadaceae bacterium | reverse complement strand
GTCCGCTGTAAACACGCTTCGACGATATACGCCCCGGCTCAGTCCTCACTCTTCGGACGAATTCCTGACCGACACAGGTCCAAACTGAAGCGCTTCGATCGGCTCACGAATTACATCGGGATTTCCAACCACCACGATCTGCAGCTCATCAGGCCGAACGTGTTCCTGCGCAGCCTTGAGCACTCCCTTCGCTGTAACCGACGCGATGTTCGACCTGTACGTGTCGAAATAGTTCTCGGGAAGCCCGAACATCACCATGCTCGCGAGCGCTGACGCAATCGCCGATGTGGTTTCGTACCGAATCGGGAAGACTCCTTCGAGATAGCTCGTTGCAAGCGTGAGCTCATCGTGCGCGATTTCCTTCTCGCGCATTGCATCGACTTCCTTGAGTGTTTCCGTAATTGCCGCTGCGGTCACTTCACTCTGCACCGCAGTCGAGATCACGAATGGTCCAGCCTGCCTGCGCCAGTCGTAATAGGACGATGCTCCGTATGTGTAACCGTGCGCCTCGCGAAGATTGAGATTGATTCGCGACGAAAAAAGTCCGCCGAGTACTGCGTTCATCACGACGATGTTGAAATACTCGGGATGGCTTCGCGAAACACCGGCATGACCTATTCTCAGCTCGGACTGTGCCGCATCTGCCTTTGCGACGATTTCAACGGCTTTCGTCGCGCGCGCCGTCTCTGCTGCATCGACTGATCTACCCGAATGCTTCTGTTGCCAGGAGCCAAACGTCGACTCGACGAGCTGCGCTGCCTCTTCCTCGGAGATGTCGCCGGCGAAGATCAGCGTCATTACCGACGGTGAGTAGTTCTCGCCGAAAAAGCTGACCGCATCGTCTCGACCAATTGCTGAAACCGATTTCGTGCTGCCGCTCATCGGGCGTGAATATCGCGCGTCAGATGCGTAGAGAAATCTCGAGAATGACTCCTCTGCCAATCCACGCGGTTCATCGAGAATCTGCATTCGCTCTGCAAGACGCTCTGCCTTGAGACGCTCGATGTCTTCCTCGCGAAATGCCGGCGACATGATCGTGTCGGCCATGATCATGAACGCTTCACTCAGGTTGTGCTTGAGCACGGTCATCGAGGCCACGGTACTGTCCCAGTCTGCACCAGTCTCGAGCGACGTTCCGAGCTTCTCGAGATCTAGTGCGAGCCTTACTCCATTTCGCGATTCAGTTCCCTCCCTGATCGCTTGAGCCGTCAGCTCTGCAACTCCTTCCTTGCCCGGCGGATCAGCGAGTGCAGTTGCATCGATTAAAGCCATCACACTTACAATCGGAAGCTTCTTGACCGGCGCGACGACGAGATTGATTCCGTTCGAGAGCTTTGTTCGAGTAAATCGCGGAAAGTGATACTCTCGCGCGGGGCCTGGGGTCGGTCTCACGGCAGTTGTCATGATGCAACCGCCTCTACGAGATCTTCAGATGCCTCGCCTTCCTCTCCCGACCTCGGCACATATATCAGCTTTGCCCGGTTATCTGCACCAAGACGTGCCCGCACGAACGCGTTCACCTCGTCGATTGTTACCGCGCTGTAGCGCTCTGCTTGTTTGTTGATGAGCGACGGGTCACCGAGCAGTGTTGCATACATCGATAGCCTGTCAGCACGCTCACTCGCTGATTGAAGAGCAGCGATCATATCTGTTTGAATCAGAGCGATTGCCCTTTGCAGATCTTCCTGAGTAACGCCGCCTCTGATAAGCTCATCGATCTCTCGTTCTACTTCCTGTTCGAGCTGTTCGACCGACGTTTCAGGCCGTCCCGTTACGTCCACGATCAAAAGGTCTGTTCCCTTCGCGAGGTCGAACGTGAATGCCGATGCATCAGCCGCAATTTGTCTTTCACGAACCAGCGAGCGATACAGACGGCTTCCGTGCTTCATTCCAAGAATTGCTCCCGTCACGCTTGCTGCGTAATAACCATCGCTTCCGAACACGGGTGACCGAAATGCCACGTATATGCGGGGAAGACTTACATCATCTTCAACAACTTGGCGCAGGGTTCGGCCGAACGTTTCAGGAACGTCCATCGCTGGAAGAGAAGGCTTTCCGCTTCCGCGAGGAATTGAGCCGAAATGTTTTTCGACGAGCTTTCGTGCTTCGGCCGGATCGAAATCGCCCGCAATCGAAAGCACTGCATTATCAGGCGTATAGAAAGTTCGAAAGAACTGCTCGACATCCTCGAGGGATGCAGCCTCAAGATGCTCCATCGATCCGATCAGCGAATGATGAAACGGATGCGATTCGGGAAACGCCAGAGCAGGAAGTTTTTCCCACCACGTTCCGTATGGCTGGTTATCCACCGACCAGCGCCGCTCGTTCTTCACGACATCGCGCTGCGTATCGAGCTTCTTTTGAGTCATCGCGGGAAGAAGCGCTCCCATGCGGTCCGCTTCCAGCCACAATGCAAGCTCGAGCTGATTGGATGGTACGGTCTCGAAGTAATTCGTCCGCTCGAGCCAGGTGCTTCCGTTGAGCGTTCCCCCCGCGCGCTGAACGAGCTCGAAATGCTCATTCGCTCCGACGTGCTCGGACCCCTGAAACAGCATATGCTCGAACAGGTGAGCAAAACCTGTTCGGCCCTCGCGCTCGTTCGCCGAACCTACGTGATACCACAGGTTCACGGCGACGATGGGAGCTGTGGTGTCCTGCGACAGTGTTACAAGCAGCCCGTTGTCCAGGCGGAATGTCTCGATTGGTATTTGCATACTCGTAAATTGGTTTACATGTGGCAGAGTAACCCAATGGCGCGATGGTCTCAATTACCCGGCAGTCTGTGCTGACACTTATCGCAGTCCTGGTTGGTGTACTGCTGCTGGTGCTTGTTGCTGCGTGGAGGTTTCAGGAGCGGATTGCGTTCCAGCCTCATGGTCCACCGTATCCTGATGCAGGTGATGTGCGCCGCGTCCAATACCAGGCTGCTGACGGACAAAATCTCTTTGCGTATGTCATCGGTGATCCAGCGTTATCGAAAGGATTTGTCCTTGCCTTTCATGGAAATGCGGATGTTGCGGTAACGTGGATCGAATGGGCGCATGAGATCGAAAGACGAACGGGTGCTTCAGTAATGCTTGCAGAGTATCGCGGATATGCAGGCCTGCCCGGGAGACCGACATACAATGGAGTTCAGCTGGACAGCCGTGCTGCATTCGACTTTGCGCGCGACACCCTCGATGCGCCGGTTGACCGCATCGCGTACTTCGGCCACTCACTGGGCAGCGCGGTAGCAGCGGAGCTTTCCCTCGAACATACCCCTCGTGCTTTGATACTGGAGGCGCCATTTACATCGGCGCGGGATATGGCCGCAGTCATTGCAGGCCGCTGGCTCACATTGAGTCTCTGGCGCGTAATTTCGCGCCTGCACTTTGACACTGTGCGGATAGTGGCGTCACTCGATGCGCCAGTTTCGGTAGTTCACGGAATGAGAGATCGTGTCGTTCCCTACCGAATGGGAGTAGCGGTTTACGATGCTGCGAAGGTGAAAGGTGAATGGCTTTCTGTCCCCAAGGCTTCTCACAGCGACATTCAATATGTAGCTGGAGATCCATACTGGACGTGGCTCACCGGTGCTCTCTCGACAGTCACATCTGGCAAATAAAAGAGGCCCGGAATATTCCGGGCCTCTTCTCATTTAATCCAATCCATGGTTACGGATTTATCGGCTGGCCAAAGAAATCACGCACAGTGATCGGGCCGGTGTTCACTGCCTTGATGCCGGACTCGATATTCTTCCTGTCACCGACAATCACGATCGCCAGGTTCGCCGGATCGATGTACTGCCGCGCGACCCGCTGCACGTCAGCCTGTGTGATCCTGTCGATGTTTGCTACGTAATTGTTGTAGTAGTCCAGCGGCAGTCCGTAGAGCACAACCGGAATGAGCTGGTTCGCGATCTGCTGCGTGGTCTCGAAATCACCAGGCATGCTGAGCTGAAGGAAGCGCTTGGCTTTGTTGAGCTCCTCCGTTGGAACTGTGTCGCGAATTGCGTTCAGCTCCTTCATGAACTCTACGAGTGCTGAATCTGTCTTGGCCGCAACGACTTCTGCTGAAGCAGTGAACGGGCCTGCCGATTGTCTCATGTCAAAGCGCGAGCGCGCTCCGTACGTGTATCCGTGCGTCTCACGAAGGTTCTGCATGAGGCGGCTCGTAAACGTTCCGCCAAGGATCGTATTCATCACGCTCAGCGCGAAGTAATCCTTCGTCGACCTCGGCACGCCGATCGCACCGATCCGGAACGACGACTGCGCTGCACCCGGCTTGTCGATGAGATAGACAGTAGTGGCGTTTGCTTTCGGCGCACTCGTAAATGTGTACGCTTCGACATTTCCTTTCTGCCATCCGCCAAAGAGACGCGAGATCTTCTGCTCGACCTGATTTGGCGTCACATCGCCGACAACGATCAGCGTCGCATTGTTCGGGACAAAGTTCGCTGTATAGAACGACTGGAGATCTGCTGTGGTCATTCCTCCAATCGATGCTTCAGTGCCGAGCAGATTGTGACCGTACGGATGCTGCGAGCCGTAAAGAATCGCAGCATACGCCTGGTCGGCAATCGCTGTCGGACGATCCTTGATCTGAACGAGACTAGTCAGGCGATTCTTCTTGATGCGGTCGAAATCTTCACTGCGAAAAGCAGGGTGTAGAACGACATCCGCAAAGAGCGCGAGCGCGCTGTCGAGCTGTGCTGTCGGCGTGTGAAGATTGACCGTTGCTGCATCCCAGCTGCTGTTCGCTCCCAGCCCGATTCCAAGGAAGGCAATCTGGTCGGCAATCTCGAGCGCATTTCGCGATGTCGTGCCTTCTGTGAGCATCGACGAAGTGAGATTCGCGACACCACCCTTTGACTGCGGATCTCTCGTACCGCCACTTCCAACCACGAGCACGAAGTCCGCGAGCGGAAGCTCATGCTGCTCGACGATCATCAGCTTGAGACCGTTCGGAAGCTGTCGTGTTACGACAGGGGGAAGTGACACTTTCGGGGGCGCTCCCAGCGCGGGGGCCTTGGTTCTATCGAGAGTCTGTGCGCCCGCAATAGATGCTGCTGCGGTGACCGTGAGCAGCGCTGCTGCTGTAGTGAGGCGTCTCATTACTTGGCACCTCCCGCAGGCGTAAGAGCCATGTCTCTCTTTCCCTCAGGCACAACCGTCATCACGACCTTGTGCTTTGCGAGGTACTGCTTCGCAACTCGCTGAACATCAGCGCGTGTGACCTTCTCATAACGTGCGGCATCCTGCTGCACATAATCTGGCGTTCCAGCCATGTAGTTGTATGAATTGAGGATTTCTGATTTGCCGAGCACTCCTGAAAGGCGATTGAGGAAGCTCGAACGGTAGGAGTTCTTGACTCTCTCGAGCTCGCGTTCAGTGATCGGCTCGTTCATGACTTTCTGAAGCTCTTCCTGCACCACCTTGTCGATCGCGGCGAGACTTTGTCCCGGCTTCGGTGTGATGTCGATCTCGAATCTGCCAGCGAGCTTGCTCGACTGCTGTGATGCAAAGACCTGTTGCGCCACCTGCATGTCGAACACGAGTCTCTTGTACAGGCGCGAGTTCTTGCCGCTCGCGAGAACCGCAGCGAGAACGTCGAGCGCTGCGTCGTCCTTGTCGTAGATCTTGACCGTCGGCCAGTCATAGAACGCGCGCGGGAGCTGAACTTTGTCCTCGAGTACAAGGAAGGTGTCCTTTGCAAGCGTTACGGGCGCAACGTTCGGCCGCGCTGGCATTGCTGGCCCACGCGGAATGCCTCCGAAGTACAGGGAGACGAGCCGCTTTGCTTCGGCCGGGTTGAAGTCGCCGGCAATTGTGAGGGTTGCGTTATTCGGCGCGTAGTAGGTGCGGAAGAAATTCTTCACGTCATCGAGTGAAGCGGCGCTGAGATCTTCCATCGATCCGATCACGGACCACGAGTAGGGATGTCCCTTCGGATAGAGCGCAGCGAGGATCATCTCGTCGGCGCGGCCATAAGGAACGTTGTCGACTCGCTCACGCCGCTCGTTCTTTACGACTTCGCGCTGAAGGTCGAGCTTTGCCTGATCCATTGTTGGAAGCAGGAATCCCATGCGATCCGCGTCGAGCCAGAGTGCGAGTGGCAGCGCGTTCGAGGGAAGGTTCTCGTAATAGTTGGTGCGGTCCTCAGTAGTCGAGCCGTTGTTGTCCGCGCCGGCTGCTTCGAGATGCTTGTCGAACATTCCAACCGGAACGTTCTGCGACCCCATGAACATGATGTGCTCGAAGAGGTGAGCGAACCCGGTGCGCCCTGCTTTCTCGTCTCCCGATCCAACCTTGTACCAGGTGTTGACCGAGATGATCGGCGTCGAGTGGTCCTCGTGAAGAATCACTTCGAGACCGTTCGGGAGCGTGTACTTCTCGAACTTGATCTTCGGCACAGACTGAGCCCCTGCCGAGCTCGCCGCGATTAAGTATCCTACTGCTACTAATAGTCCTCGTCTCACTTTTTCCTCTCGAATAGGAATGCCAGTGGTGCCTTTACCGATTCGCCCAGCATGTACCTCCAGCGCTTCTCGGAGTTCGGCGATATCGGGCTCGTACGAGTGGGGGACGTATAGGGAGTCAGCCCGAATCGCCTCCCTATAATCGACAATCTCAACATGTG
>DASUXX010000401.1:0-10255 GCA_036377755.1 Gemmatimonadaceae bacterium | reverse complement strand
CTCGGTCGGTGCAAAAACCAAAATCGACGGCACGTACACGATCACCCTTCCGTCATCGACAGTTGGAAGATCTGTTGTGCTGACGGCACGACGGATTGGATTTACTCCGGTGTCACGCACGGTGACACTCGCTGCGACGATGACGGAGAACTTTCAGCTCACCGAAGACGCGCGTCGCATCGAGGATGTCGTCGTGACTGGTGTCGCAGAAGCAACGTCGACAAAGAACCTCACGATCTCGGTTGGTAAAGTCGGTGAGGCGCAGCTGCGCGATGTTCCGGCAGTCTCGCCTGCCACTGCGCTCGCGGGAAAAGTCGCGGGAGTTCGCGTCTCATTTACGCAGGGACAACCAGGGTCGACTCCCGCGATTCGCGTGCGCACTTCGACTTCGCTTGGGGTCGGAGCAAGCGGATTCGTTACCACGACACAAAGTCCGCTGGTCCTGATCGACGGTGTCATCTCGAAGAACGGACTCGCCGACCTCAACGGTAATGACATCGAGTCGATCGAAGTTCTCAAGGGAGCGGCTTCCGCGAATACGTACGGATCCGATGCAGCGAATGGAGTGATCGCGGTCACCACCAAGCGCGGCAAGGACACTCCGGAAGGCAAGGTGAGCTTCCTCACGCGTAATGAATGGGGCACGAGCAGTGTCGAGCACTATGTGCCGCTGCTTCAGCACCACCCATTCGAGACGAACTCGGACGGATCGTTCAAGCTCACGACTGGCGGCCAGCGCATCATCAAGGCTGACCGCTACATCGACGGTGAATTTCCGGCGGGAACGTGGCGCGATCAGCTGAAAGCCAATCTCATCGATGGACGCACGTACACGAATTACGCGCTCATCTCGATGAGAAAAGGCAACACCAATTTCGCAACGTCATTCTCGCGCGATGGTGATCATGGAATTCTCCCGTTCCTCGAGGGATTCCGGCGGCAGAACCTGAGATTCAATGTCGATCAGGGACTCGGCGAGAAAGCGGACATGTCCGCAGCGTTCACGTACGGACTTTCGTACGACGATCAGACTCCGGCTTCACGCGCAGGCTCAGGCTCCACGTTCTTCGCGCTGCTGCAGTCTCCGCCTGATGTAGACCTGGCTTATCCAAACGGACCGGGTACCACGAAGTATTCGCCGGTTCTTCCAGCTGCCGCAGCGGGTGGCAGCTCACGGGGAAATCCGCTGTACGATCTAGAGCATCGGAGCTACAACGATCGTCGCGAGCGGATCATCGGAGCGTTCACTGCTCGGTATCGCCCGTTCACATGGCTCAATCTTGACGGAAGCTACGGAACTGATCGACTGAACCAGCGCGTATCGAATTTCTACGATCGCGGCCTTCTCGCGGGCAACACGGACGTGGAGACACCTGGCCTCGGATCGATTCAGCTGAACACGGTCAACACGCAGGCGTCGAACTCGCAGGTCAACGCGACGACGAATTTCTCGCTGGGCCAGCTCAAATCGACAACGCGTCTTACGTATCTCTACGAAGAAGAGCGCAACGCTGCGCTCGGCGTTGGATACAGCCAGCTCACCGTCGGTTCTGTGCCTGACATTCAGGCCGCCGATCCCGGCTCGATCACCGGCACAGGTGACGGCACGCCGAACGGATCAGCGATTCAGAACATCCGCACGATCAACGCGTTCGTAACGCAGAACTTCAACTACAACGACACGTATCTGCTGCAGCTGTTAGGCAGAAGAGATGGATCGTCCTTGTTCGGCTCGGATAACCGCTGGAAGAATTTCTACGGCATCTCCGGCGCGATCAGACTCACGCAGCTCATGACGATACCTGGCATCCAGGAGCTGAAGCTGCGGGCTGCTCGCGGAACCGCAGGGCTTCGCCCCGGATTTGAATATCAGTACGAGACGTTCTCCGTGAATTCGGGCACGATCTTCAAAAACACAATCGGCAACAAGGATCTCGAGCCGGCAGTCCAGACAGAAAACGAGATCGGATTGAATGTGAGTTTCCTCGACCGGTTCGATCTCGAGTACGTAAAGTCGGATCGTCACACGGATGGCGCGTTCCTTCTCGTCCCGCTCTCGCTTGCGCAGGCTGGTGGATTCCGCGCGCAGTGGCAGAACGCAGCGCGAATCGGCGGCAGAACATTCGAGGGTTCGCTCAACGCGCGACTGATTCAGCGTCCGAACCTGAATTACACAATGACACTGACTGCGGAGCGGTCGCGTCAGAAGATCGACGAGCTCAATCGCGCTCCGTTCCGCGTGGGCTCGGCATCACAGAACCAGAACATCTTCTATTACAAGGCAGGCGAGCAGATGGGTGTCATCTACGGGCACCGCTGGGTACGCTCGTTCGAGGAGCTGCTCGACAACCCGCTCAATGCCGACGTCGATGTTCATGAAGCGTTCGAGCTGAATGACGACGGCTTCATTGTCGCGAAGGGAACGCGCGGTACGCTGGACGAGCGCGCGATCAGATATGTCGACCCGACAGGCAACGACAACGTGAAGATCGGCGATGTAAATCCTGATTTCTCCTTCGGTCTCGCGAATACCATTCGCTTTCACGGGCTCACGCTGTACGGCCTGCTCGATGGAACAAAGGGCGGGAACATCTACAACTTCACGAAGCAGTGGATGTTCCAGGACATGCGTCACGCCGAGCTCGACCAGAGTGGCAAGGCGCCGGAGAACAAGAAGGCCATCGATTACTACCAGGTTGGCTTCTACGACGCACTCGAGCCCAACAGCTACTTCATCGAGGATGGCAGCTATGTGAAGCTGCGCGAGCTCTCACTGAGCTACGCGCTTCCGCAGAAACTGCTTTCGCCGCTTCGCTTTCTCGGCGCCGGACGCAGCGTGAGACTCGCTGTCATCGGCCGCAATCTCAAGACGTGGACGAAGTACTCCGGGTTTGATCCTGAATCGAGCTCCAACGGCGACTTCAACTTCCGCATCGATGGATTCCGATATCCGAGCTTCCGCCAGTTCACCGGCCAGATCGAACTCGGATTCTGACGACTACACAGGGAAATCATCCAATGAAACTGATAAATCGATTAGCTGCGATCGGCTTGAGCACTGGAACAGTGCTCGCCTCCGCATGCAATCCGGATCTTAACGTTACTAACCCGAACAATCCGGATATCGACCGGGCGATCTCGACTCCCGGTGATGTGCGCAACCTCATCGGCAGCGCATATGGAACTGCATATCTCGGAATGCAGGGTCTCGCACGTCCATATCCGGGAATTGCAACCGGCGTTATGGCAGACAACATGACGATGGCGTTCGGGAATTTCGGTGCACGCTTCAACGGCCAGGAGCCGCGAGTCGCGTACAACAACTCATCCTCGGCAGATGATGGAAGAGTTGCCTCCGACACCTACGACACGATGTACGGCGCGCTCGGATCTGCGAACGATGGACTCGCCGCAATCGGTCGCGGCGTGCGCGTTGCGACAAACGCAGCAGCTCCTGACGAGACACCTCAGTTCAAGGCGCTTGCTTACCTCGTGCAGGGAATGTCACTCGGATACGTCGGACTGGTGTTCGATCGCGGCTTCATAGTCGACGAAACCACGGAGCAGGGGACCGCGACGCTGCAGCCCTACACAGAAGTGAGCAAGGCAGCGGTTGCGAAGTATGATCTCGCGATCGCTGCATCGACCGGCCAGAACTGGACTGTTCCAACTGAGTTCACTCCTGGCATGACACTCACTGCTGACCGGCTCGCGCGCATGGCGAACACACTTGCTGCACGCCAGCTCGCATACACGCCGCGTGACGCTGCTGAGAACGCGGCGGTCGAGTGGGGAAAGGTTCTTCAGTATGCAGAGAAGGGAATCAGCACTGGATCGACACCATTCAATCTTCAGATCGAAGGTGATGGTGGAAATCTCTGGTACGATCTCCTCAAGTACTATGGCGAGAGCCAGAGCTGGGTAAGAGTCGACCAGCGCGTTGTCCAGCTGATGGATCCAACGCAGCCCGTTGTATACACGAGTGTGCAGCCTCCTCCGCGCGCGGAATCGAAGGACCTGCGCATGGGCACATCATCTGTCCCGGGAACTGATTACCTGTACGTGCAGAACATTCCGTTCGCTGCTGCGCGCGGTGTGTATTTCTTCAGCCAGTGGCAGCACGTCAGATACTTCCAGCATTCGTTCGAGAACGGCACTGATCTCACAGGAACGATGCCGTGGGTCCTCGCTGCTGAAAACGATCTGCTGCTTGCAGAGGCACTGGTTCGCACGGGTGGCGACAAAGCCCGCGCGGCTCAACTCATCAACAAGACGCGCGTCGGTCGGGGAGGTCTGGCACCGCTTGGTGGTGGGAGCAGCAACAACGATCTCCTCGCCGCGATTTTCTATGAGCGCGACGTGGAGCTGTTCGACACGGGAGCAGGACAGGCGTGGTTCGATCGCCGTCGCATCGACACCAGTCTCACGTACGAAGGACTTCCGATTGGAAATACGTGGGCGTTCCGCGGTGGATCATCGCTGCAGAAGGGAACGCCGAGGCATCTGCCTGTTCCTGCAAAGGAGCTCGAGACACTCGGTATCGCCGTTTACACCTACGGTGGTGATGCACCCAACCCTGTGTTCCCTGAGAAATAAACCATGAAACGGCGACGCTAGTCTCTAGCGTCGCCGTTACCAGTTCAATGGAGAAGCAACTGTGATTAACGGAAGCATTCTGGAAATAACGGATCTCGACACACTGAACGCGCTCACCGATCTGATGAATCAGATGCGCAACGGGCATCGGCTCTCATTGGTTCCGGAGCCGATGCACTACACAATCGGTGAGATATCGATCGACGAGAAAACACGCAGCGTCACTCGGGATGGCGACAATGTAAAGCTCACTCCAAGGGAATTTGATCTTCTCATTGCGCTTGCGCGCCGCCGCGGTGCGGCCGTGTCGAAATCGGTGTTGATGCGTGAAGTCTGGAACAACATTCCAAGATCTGATTCACGCACACTCGATGCGCACGTATTCGAGCTGCGCCGCAAGCTCGAGGATCACCCGGGCGTGCCGAAGTTTCTCATCACAGTGAGAAAATTCGGCTATCGCCTGAGTATTGACTGACAGCTAAGCGGGCAGCGTTTCCTTATCAGATGGCGCCGGTGTGCGCGCTTCAGGCGCGCGCGGATTATCGCCGACGCCCGCCTTGGGATCGTTGGCATCAGGATCCGTTGCGCCGACGTCTCGTTTTACAAGAGTGAGAATCGTGTAGACGGCCACCGGCTCCGCGTCCTGATTCGTCACTTCTACATCCCAGGCGACGACGCCCTGAGGAACTACATCGGGTGGAGTTTCCTTGGCTGTCTTCTGCTTGCAGGTCAGTCGCACCTGGATCGTATCCCCTGCGTACACGGGTTTCACGAAGCGCAGATTGTCGAGACCATAGTTGGCGAGAACGGGTCCCGGCGCGGGGTCGACGAACAGTCCTGCCGCTGCAGACAGCACGAAGTATCCATGAGCCACGCGCTTCTCGAAGATCGAATCGCGCGCAGCAATGTCGTCCATGTGCGCGTAGAAGAAATCGCCGCTGATGCCCGCAAAGTTTACGATGTCCGATTCAGTGATCGTGCGCCGATGCGTGATCAGCGTGTCACCAACCTGGATCTCCTCGAAGTATTTGCGGAATGGATGAATTCGATCGGTCGGTTGATCAGCTCCCTTGATCCATTCGCGTGATACAGTCGTGACTGTAGCAGGCGAACCCTGCAATGCCGTGCGCTGCATGTAATGGAGTGCGCTGCGTGCGCCGCCAAGCTCTTCGCCACCGCCTGCGCGACCGGGGCCGCCGTGGACGAGACCGGGCAAGGGTGATCCGTGACCAGTCGATGCTTTTGCTGCTGTGCGGTCCATCACCATGATGCGGCCGTGATGCGACGCAGTGCCAAGCACTACTTCACGCGCAACGTTGCCATCCGATGTGAACAGAGATCCGACAAGAGATCCCCGGCCAAGCTTTGCAAGCTCGACGGCTTCTTCGATCGACGAGTACGGCATCACCGTATTTACAGGTCCGAACGCTTCGATAGTATGCGGAGCATCGGTGTCAAACGGCTTCTCAGCGTAGAAGAGCGTTGTCGGGAAGAAGGCTCCCTTTGACTTGTCGCCGGTTACTTCGAATGCATCGAAGTCGCCCCCGTACACGAGCTCTGTTTCCTTTAGAATGCACTCGAGGTTGTGCCGGACGTCATCGACCTGTGATTTACCAACGAGCGGGCCCATGCGAATTCCTTCGACTTTCGGGTCGCCGATCTTCACTCCGCTCAATCTTTTATTGAGTGCCTTGACGACATCGTCAACCATTGGCTCAGGCACAATCGTGCGACGAATGGCGGTGCACTTCTGTCCCGCCTTCACTGTCATCTCGCGCACGACTTCCTTGATGAAGAGATCGAACTCCTCGGTGCCGGGAGCAGACTCGGGGCCGAGCATCGAGAAGTTGAGCGAGTCAGCTTCCTGATTGAAACGAACTGAATTCTCGACGATTGCCTTTCCCGCCTTGAGCTTGCGCCCTGTTGTTGCACCGCCCGTAAATGTCACGACATCCTGACCGGTCATGTGATCGAGCAGGTCTCCAGTCGATCCAACGATGAGCTGAAGGGCGCCTTCAGGGAGAATGTTCGATTCGATCATCGCTCTCACCATGGATTCCGTGAGATACGACGTGATCGTCGCAGGCTTTACGATTGCGGGCATCCCTGCAAGGAAAGTCGGCGCGAGCTTTTCCAGCATTCCCCAGCACGGGAAGTTGAACGCATTGATGTGAACCGCGGTTCCCTCGAGAGGAACGCAGATGTGGCGGCCGACGAATGTGTTGTCTTTCGAGAGCGGTTCTACTGCGCCGTCTACATAGAACGTTTCGTTGGGAAACTCGCGGCGTCCCTTGCTCGAATACGCGAAGAAAGTTCCGATACCGCCTTCGATGTCGACCCACGAATCGCTTTTCGTTGCGCCTGTCGCTTCGGAGAGCTTGTAGAACTCTTCCTTTCTCTCGAGGAGATACTTTGCCATCTCCTTGAGCAGTCGTGCGCGCTCATGAAAGGTGAGGCGGCGCATGTTGGGATTGCCGACATTGCGGGCGTATTCGAGCATCCCTTTGAAATCGAGTCCTTCGCTCGAGGCTTCGCCGATTTTCTCGCCCGTCACGGCGTGAACGAGATCAGTGAACTTGCCGGTTCCTTCGACCCATTCGCCCTGGGCATAGCTTCGTAGACGGTTCATGCACTTAATCTAAGACTGAGAACTGAGCACCGGGTTTGAGAACTGGAAACTGAGGACTCATAACTGGAAACTGATAGCTCTCGTGCTGATAGGGTTTAAACCCGGTCAGAGCGAGAGCTGTCAGTTTCCAGTTATGAGTCCTCAGTTTCCAGTTCTCAAACCCGGTACTCAGTTCAAAGTTTTACTGCACCCTGACTATCGCCATCCTCAGATCACTCGAGAGCGATCCACCATTTCCCTGCAGCCGCAGCAGCTGATTCGCTGTCTGCATTCCCGAGAATTCATACCACAGCATTCCGCCACCACGCATCGTCGTGATCGCAGTCGCGGTAAAACTTCCAAACGGCACTGCAATCGGAGTGAGCGGATAAGCCGATCCACCGAAATCAGTCGAGAAGCCCTGATAGATGTTTCGCAGATTCCACGTCTTGTTCTGAGTAATGCCAGCGGGATTCGCGAGCCCCGGATAATCATCAGCAGCGAGTGACAGCGCCCATCCGCCCAGGAGCTTGGCCAGGGAGACGCCAGCTCGTCCTGTAAGGTTGGTCGTGCCCGTAGTTGTAGACTGAGTCAACCCCGTCAGGAATGCTGCGTCTGATGCACCGTACTGGTCGATTGCGTAACGAATCAACGACCAGGACAGCGCATACCAGTAGGCTGCGTTGTCACTGCTGGTTTGCCCAAACGGTGACACCAGCCCCGCACTCTGGGCGACCATCGCGCCCTGCATCGTTCTGAAGTGGCGATACAGGATTGAAACAGGCGCTCGCGTATTCGTCAGACACGACGACGTGGTGGGGCGCACATCGCAGTAGATGTTCTTCGGATCACCTGCAGATCCGTAGCCGTGATTTCCCTTCCATGCCATTGGAGCATAGACCGCCTCGCGCGCCCACATCTCCTCGGCCATACGGGCACCGCCTTCCTCGAGCCACGATGCCTCGAGCGTCGCATTGTTCACAGTCCTCGCCGACATCGACGCAACGTGCTTGCTCTCGTGAATGAACGTCGCGCGAATACTGCGGTACCACGAATCCGGCGTGAATGTGTCGTAACCGGTGCCGACGGCGGTGGGCATGTATGCATAGAAGTACTGACCGAAATTGCTCGATCCGTTCTGCACCGCGCTGTCACGCGGGAACTGATCGCAGCTTACGACGAATCCGGCGACTCCCGAGAACGTCGTATTGATCTTGGGCGTGAACAACGCGATGAGAACACCGTTGTTGTCAGTAACCGCATCGCGGAGAAGAATGTCGCCGAAGTTATTTCTGACGACCGGTTCCATGTCCGAATTGAACTGGTCGCCGATCTTGTTGTAGTAGCTCTGCATCGTCGGGTTCAACGATGCCTTGAAAGCATCGGCCGTCGCGTCGTCCTCGTAAATCGCAATCTTGCCGTTGTAGTAAACGCGAGTGGCGTTAACCGGGATGAACGTGTTGCAATAACTACCCGTGTTGATGTTCGGCAGCCGTATCGTAGTCGTGACCGGTGGAACAGCAACATCTGCGGCGACTGTAGCTCGACTGTAGCGCATACGCTTGTCACCGGCGAACCGTGTCCTTAGCCGGTTGTATTCCTGCGCATTCTTCTCGAGCAGCTGCAGGTGCTTCTCGTCCGCAACGTTCTGCATTACTGATGTGCCGGGAGCCGGCACCACGGAAGGCGCGAGGAATCCAAGATCCGCGCCGACGACTGGACCATCGCCTTCACCGAGGGGGTCGCCTGAGAGCTGGTGCGGCGCGTTTGATCCGGCAATACTGTTCACACTGAACAGGGAGACGATGTACTTGCTCGTCGTTCCCGTTGCAGCGATCTCGTTGCACGGAACGTCTGCTGCGTTCTCGAGGATCACAGCCTCGCCGACGCCAAGCGACCTCACGTTTGCGGACGGCACTTTTGTATTCGCCGTCACCGCGTTGGACGTCATATTCGACTGCGTGATCGTGACCGGGGCAGTGCCTGTCGCAACGCATGGAACCACGAACGAAAGCTGGGTCGAGTTCCCGCTGACAAGTTGTGCGACCTGACCGCCGACTCTCACTGTGTTGTTCGCAAGTGTCGGCGAGAAATTCGTTCCAGTTGCAGTAACCGTCGCGCCAACAACGAGCGTATCGGTGTCGAATGCGGTAAACCGTGGCGCCTGACTGATGAGACTCGACTTCGATGTCTCAGTAGAGATCAGAAGCTGGAACACGAATGTCGTAACGGTGCTTGGAACATTGAGCTGCCACGCTTTTGGGGAGGAAATCTCGGCCGGCGCCAGGATTCCCTCTATGCCAAGCGCTGCTGAATCGACACTCGGCAGCGTTCCGCCATACTGAAAGTACGGCTGTCCGCCGCCAGTGAACGTCGCTATGCCAGTTGCGTTCGCAACGGAGATTGCGCCACTGCCACCGGTTACTGTCGGACCAGTCGCGAAGAAAATTCTTACGCCGCCAGCGTCCTTGCTCGCACCATCTGCACTTGCGAAGCTCGCATCGGTGAGATTCTGGATCGTGGTATTGAACGAGAACACACCGGTTCCCGAGTTGTACGCGACACCGCTCGTCGATACGCGGACATAAACGCCCTGTCCTCCGATTGTCTGGAGGTTGCTTCGGATTCCAGACCGTGCAGCGCCATCTGTCGGACTGCACGAGACGGTTTCGTTCATGACGCTCGCAGCGCAGGAAAAAGTCTGCAGTGCAGGCTTCACGTCATCCGGCTTGAGCTCGGTTGGGCGCGTTCCAAAATCTTCGGAGCACGCAGCGAGTGCAGCAAGTGACAATGCCGCGGCGGTGATTACTGCCGGTCTGAGTCGATTCACGATGTGTTTGGGCTTGAAGCGGGCGGGGACGACTTCTCTGCTTTCCTATGGATTCAGGGTTCTACGAAGTCGCTGAAACGTATGGCCCCGAATGTAGGAGTCGCGCATATACATGCAATACGAACGCGCGCTCCTGAAGTAACCTTTTGATTACGAATGACTGGTCAGTTATCGCTATACGCTTCTTTACAGGTTTTTTATGCCGATAGAACTGAGTACTG
>DASUXX010000400.1:0-16049 GCA_036377755.1 Gemmatimonadaceae bacterium | reverse complement strand
GACCTCGACGAAGCGCGATTCGAGATTCTCGACGCACTGGCATGCGCCGCTGAGATGCGTGATCCCGCGGCAGCATGTCACATGAACGCCGTCGGTGAGCTTTCTGCGAAGCTTGCCCATGCAGTTGGACTCAGCGGCGACGAAGCGCGCATGATCGGCCGGGCGGCACGTCTCCACGACATCGGGAAGATTGGAGTGCCGAGCTGCACGCAGGTGAGTGGAAACAATCTGTCCGCTCAACAGATCGCTGCACAGCGCGATCACACGCTCGTCGGCGCCCGGCTTCTTGGCGGATTCAAGTCGACGCTGCTGCGTGTCGCATCGGCAATCGCACATCATCATCACGAGCGGTGGGATGGATCCGGGTACCCCGACGGTCTCGAAGGCAAGGAGATTCCTTTGCCGGCGCGCATTGTCGCAGTTGCCGACGTCTTCGATGCGCTGATACACGACCGTCCGTATCGCAAGGCATGGTCGCCGAGTGCGGCAGTAGAGCTGATTCTCACGGGCAGCGGAACTCATTTCGACCCTGCCGTTGTCGAAGCATTCAAGTCCTTTTCATGGGTTGAGCAACGCCCTGAGGTCTCATTATGCAAAGCGTAAATGAGAGTAAATCCGCAACGGATGACGAACATCCTGTCACTACGAGCTTTTTTCAGAATGACATCAGGCTCAACGCGCTCGCAGAATCGATCGCACATATCGTATGGTCCGCTGATTCATCCGGCACGTTCGATTTTGCAAATGCGAGATGGACCGAGTACACCCATATCAGCATCGATGAAGATGCGACCTGTATGTGGCACGACGTCGTTCACCCGGACGACCTGAAATCGGTCGTGAAAGTGTTTCGAAAAGGACTCGCGAAGATCGAGCCGTTCGAAGCCAAAGCTCGTCTCCGCAGATGGGACGGCGAATACCGGTGGCATCTCATTCGTGGTGTTCCTAATCACGACCAGGCAGATGGGGCAATCAGGTGGGTTGGAACTGCAACTGATATTCACGACATCAAGCAGGCATTCGAAGACCTGCGATTGAAGGATCATCTTCTCGAATCTGTCCGCCAGGCAATCGTCGCGCTCGATGCCACTGGAAAGGTCGTGACATGGAATCCGTTCGCTGAAGTCGTGTTTGGCTACCAGGCAGAAGAGGCAATCGGGCAAAACATAGAAGACCTCGTCGGAATCGAAGGCTCGGACGAGCAGCATGCGTCAGCGTGGCAGGCCGTGATTCGCGGAGGCAAGACAATCGACAAGGAGCGGCAGGTACGCCGGAAAGACGGGTCTGTTACGTGGATCTCCGTCAGGTCGGCTCCCATTCGTAATGCACACGGAAGAATCACGCACATCGTCGCCTCATCGATCGACATCAGCGAGCGACGACGGCTCGAGGCGCAGTACCGCCACGCACAGAAGATGGAAGCTGTCGGCAGGCTTGCCGGTGGTGTTGCTCACGATTTCAACAACATGCTCACAGTGATAAAGGGTCATACGGAATTTCTCTCGAGATCATTGCCCGCCGAAGGTGAGGCGCGCGAAGATATCGACCAGATAGCTAACGCAGCTCACCGTGCATCGAAGCTCACCCGGCAGCTTCTCGCATTCAGCCGGCAGCAGGTGATGGACAAGCGCACGGTCGACATCAATGCACTTCTCGACGAGCTCGAGAAAATGCTTGGTCGCGTCATCGGTGAAGACATCAACCTCGAGTTGTCGCTGGAGGCCCGCAAAGGATTCGTTGTTGCAGACCCCGGTCAGCTCGAACAGGCCGTCATGAATCTTGCCGTGAACGCGCGTGACGCCATGCCCGAGGGCGGCACGCTCAGGATCTTCACGCACGCTGCGGCGATCGGCGATGAGGAGGCATCACGCTACGCAGAAGCAAGACCCGGCGAATACGTCGTTGTGGGTGTTCGTGATACCGGCCTCGGTATTGCACCGGAAATTCTGCCGCGCATCTTCGACCCGTTCTTTACTACGAAGGAATCCGGTCGAGGCACAGGACTCGGTCTCGCGACGGTCTATGGTATCGCGCAGCAGCTCGGAGGCTTTGTTAGCGTCGAGAGCGAAGTGAGCAAAGGCTCGACCTTTCGTCTCTACGTCCCCATTGCGTCGGCCAGGGGCCATGAATCCGAGGACAATCGCGCGTCTGCTCCATCAAAAGGCGAAGAGCTCATTCTCGTGGTCGAAGATCAGGACGAGGTGCGCACTGTGGCCCGCAGAATACTGACGAGCAACGGATACAAAGTGATCGAGGCAGCGAACGGCCACGATGCACTGCGCGTTCTTCAGGATACCAACTTCAATGTCGATCTCGTTCTGACCGATGCGGTCATGCCGAAGATGGGTGGCGGTGACCTTGTCCGCGCGGTGCGCATGCGCCAGCCGGATCTCCCCGTCGTGATGGTGTCCGGCTACACTGACCTCGAGCTTGTCACGCACGGCGCGCGCGGACTGGATGTTCCGTTCCTCGCAAAGCCGTTTCGGGCAGTGGACCTGTTGAAGACAGTGCGAGCTCAGCTCGCTGCTGTCAGGTAGCGGGCTGCGGGGAGCGCGCTTCGTCGAGGAGTTTCTGCTGCGCGCTCGCGCCTTTTGAGCGCCGCTGCTCGTAACGACCTGTTGGCCGCAGCTCCCATCCCGTCGGATCTTCGACGTAAAGCCGGAGAATGTTCGACAGCGTATTGCGATGCGCAGGATCTTCCACTCGTGCGAGAAGCTCTACGCGGCGCGTGAGATTGCGCGGACGAAGATCCGCCGAGCCCATAAAGATCTCCGGTGAGCCTGCATTCTCGAATCGGTAAATGCGCGAATGCTCGAGGAACCGTCCAACAACAGAGCTCACGCGAACATTCCCGGAAATACCTGGCACACCCGGTCGCAGCGTACAGACACTGCGACATACGATATCAACCGCCACACCATCCTTCGCTGCAGCGATGAGTGCGCGTATCACTCCCGTATCCGACAAACCGTTCATCTTCGCAGAGATGCTCGCAGGCTTTCCAGACCTTGCGTGCGATGCTTCGCGCTCGATCATCGCAATGAGCGAGTCCTTCATCTGATAAGGCGCAACGAGCGATCCTCTCGACAACCCACTCGGCGGAATGGATCCACCAGTAAGCGCATTGAACAGATCCGCTACATCCGCCGTGAGCGACTCACGCGCCGAGAAAAGACTCAGGTCGGTGTATTCTCTCGCAGTGCGACTGTTGTAATTACCGGTGCCGACGTGCACATAGCTGCGCAGCCTTCCATTCTCGCGACGCGTGACGAATGCGACCTTTGCGTGATTCTTGAATCCAACGAGGCCTGATACCACGTGACCTCCGGCCTTCTCGAGCTTTCGAGCCCATCCAACGTTGCGCCCTTCGTCGAATCGCGCTTTCAGCTCGATGAACGCAACAACTTTCTTCCCGTTCTTTGCCGCGTCGATGAGCGCCTCGGCAACCTTCGATGAATTCCCAATCCTGTAGAGAGTGATTTTGATCGCGGTAACATCGGGATCGTCGGCCGCGTCGCGCAGGAATCGCACGACAGTTCCGTCGAACGCATCGAATGGATGATGAAACAGCAGATCTTTCTCGGCGATTACATCGAGCATAGATCCCGAGAACTGCGGCTCGACCGGCTCGAATTCCCGAAAACAGTGCTTCTCCGAATTCGGCAGCTCGACCGACATGAGACTGCGCAGATCGATCAGACCATCGACCTCGTGAATGTCGGACGCATCGAGTCCGATGGTATCAGCTGGTTGTTCGCGCCTGAGGTTGCTCAGAAGGAGGTCGCGCACAAACTCCGGCATGTCGCGCTCGACCTCCACGCGCACGCCCGGATTGAGCTCGCGTTTCTTGGTCGCATCATCGACAGCGTCGATCAGGTCATCGGCTTCTTCTTCGTTGAGCGCGAGATCACCACCTCGTGTGACCCTGAAAACATGAACGCCTTCAACGCCGCCCGACGGATAGACGAGATCGATGTTCGATCTCACCACCTCTTCGAGAGTGATGTATTCGTTGTCACGGCCAGGCACTTTCATTAGCCTGGGCGAGTCCGACGGAAGCTCCAGCTCCGCGAGATGAAGACGCCGCGTCTCAGGGTTCCGCATAACGACAGCCAGAGCGAGACTTAGGTGCGGCAGGTGCGGAAGCGGATGACCGGGGCTGAGCGTCATGGCCATCGGTGTAAGGGACGGATGAATCTCCTCACGACATGACTGTCGCAGCGCCTCTCGCTGCGATGCATCGAGATCTTTCCACGACCGGACATGTACTCCGATCCTTGCCAGCCCGGTGAGGCAGTCTGCAGCGCACGCGGCCTGACGCTCGGTGATCTCAGTGACCGTCTCACGAATTAGCTGCATCTGCTCACCGCGCGTGAGGCCATCGTCGTTCTGTTCTTCCGCCTGTTCACGGGCAGCACGGCGCAGCCCAGCCATGCGGATCATGAAGAACTCATCTATGTTCGCGCTGACAATACCGAGAAACTTGAGCCGTTCGCCAAGCGGATTCGATTTGTCTTCGGCGATCGCGAGCACCCGGGAATTGAACGCGAGCAGGCTGAGCTCCGGATTGAGGAACTCTCCGCGATCCATTCCACGCCGCCGCAGATGCTGCGATCCCTCCTGAGGAGCAGCCGCCGCGTCACTCGCGCCTTTCCATCTCAGAAGCAGCTCTGCTCTGTCGCGTGATCCTTCGCGCGTGGCACGCAGGTGGTGAGTAGCCTCGATTCCCTTTACGAGATCCGAGACAACTTCTTCGCTTCCATGGCGATAGTGAACGCACAACTGGTAGAGGTGCGCTGAGATCCCATTGCGGCGGGCAACCATGGCATCGTAGTGCAGCTCCGCGCGGGGGCGGCGCAGCCAGTCGGCTCCAACCGTTCGCGTGATGCGCTCTGCCTCCACCTCCAGCCTCACGACCAGTGTAGCGGGATCGAGCAGAGCGCTCAATCTGCGACCCGCCGGGGTCTGCTCTGCGACAGCTTCAGTGACATTCGACGACTGCACGTCTGAATCGACGAGCACGGGGCTTCCGCCTTTGTCGCCAGCAATACTCAGCGAAAGAGTACGCGTGTCGTCTGCGCGCAGGCGCAGGCGGCACACGATCCCCCGCTTTCTCAGCGAGTCATCGAGTGTGTCGAGGTAAAGGTCACGGTGCTGCGAACGCCGTCCTGCAGACGCTTCGAGCGTGCCGGGGAGCGGCGATGACGCGAGCTCCCCTAGATGGCGCGCCGAGCGTATCTCAAAGCGCCAGTTCAATGGGTCTTCACGCAGTCTTCCGAGATCTCCTTCCTTGCGCGCTTCGGATCGTTGATCGTCTTGTAGAACTCATCATAGTATTTGAGCGTCGACTCACGAATCGAAGGTCTCATCATCTTTCCGAGATCGTCCGAGTACAGCCCGTAAATCGCATCCTTCCGATCGTTGAACGTCTTGAATGCCTTGTCCCACTCTTCCTGCGCAACACAATAACCACGGAAGAGACGGTCGCGCACCCTCTGGATTGAAAGTTTCGGATCGACGGTCGCGTACGCTGTATTGATCGCTCCCGAAAAATCGAAGTCGAAAGCAACAGGAATGAAGTTGCCCGACACGAGCGACACGAGCTCCATGTTGTGAAGCGCGTAGATCGACCAGTCTGTATTCCCGACGAAGTACTGAAAAAGCGGTGCGAGCGCATCGTGATACGGGTCGAGATCCTCAGGCAGCGCGCCCTGCAGATCCATGATCGGTCCGCCATTTCGCGCAGCCATCGTCTCCGGGTCTTCGAGAATGATTGCCAGGCGCTTCGCGTGGACTTTCCCGCTTGCGCTGTCGGTATAGGCAATCCTGACGACCCGGGCCTTGTGGCTCGCCGGCGTCAACAGGTTGTAGGCCCGGTACAGCTGTGCTTCGGCAAGGATGTACTGCTCGTAATCGTCGGTATCCTTGCAGTAGTTCACCAGCTTCGGCTTGTCGATGCCCTGCAGAAGTGTTCCCTTGGTGAGCTCACTCTTGAAGTTGATACGCAGCGGCGGGAACTCACAGTTTTTCAACCGCCATATGCCGCGTGTTCTGATCTGCGCAGGAATCTGAACGAGCTTTCCACTCGAATCGGTATAGCTGAAAACAGCGTTGCGCCACGGGGCTTGATCCTGCTTGTCACCGCGAATCCGCTTGATGTTGGTAGTGAGCGTGA
This sequence comes from Gemmatimonadaceae bacterium, assembly GCA_036377755.1. Classification (GTDB taxonomy): domain Bacteria; phylum Gemmatimonadota; class Gemmatimonadetes; order Gemmatimonadales; family Gemmatimonadaceae; genus UBA4720. Next base: position 9,874 of record DASUXX010000400.1, on the reverse strand, counting down.
TATCGATCGGAGTGGTGCCCGAGAAGAACTCCTCTGAAAGCTTTGCGCGCTTCAGGGCTTTCTCGAGATCGGCGGCTGCCTTTTCTTCCGGGGTAAGCTCCTTGTCGTTCTTCTTTGCCTTGCCCTGCGCTCCCGCGCTGACTGCGACAATCGATGTGACAAAGCCGATTGCAAGGAGCAATGCGATTTTTCGTGCGACACTTCTCATCGGGGCCTCCTACCTGATTTCGGCGTCTACGAGTCCTGATCCACCTGCAGTTCGGGCGAGCGTGAGCAGCTCGTCGTTTTGAATCGCTTTCTTGGGCTTTATGTAATAGTCGATCGAGCTTACGCCTTCAGTGTCGATCGAGATAGATCCGGTTTTCCACTCGCGTGCAAATTCGCCGAGGACGAGGTCGAGTCCGCGTCGTGTGGCATCCATGTCGCGCGTCTTCACGCGTAAAACTGTCTCTGCAATATTCTCGGACTTCTTGTTGCCGTCTGTGTGCGCGCGCTTCAATGCGCGAGCGGCAAGCCCTTCGAGCTGCTCACGGTTCATGTTGCGCAGGACTTCGTTGTCGATCTGCGCGACGAATGTCCCTGTGCGGGCGAGCTCCTTTGCGCGCTTCAATCTTTTCGCAGCGATGCTCCCCTCAAGCTCGATCGGAGAATTCCCGAAGTCCGTATACCATAGAATGAGAATCGTCGTGTTGAAGACCAGCGAGATGACAGTCGCGACTGGAATGTCCACCGCTGCGGCGAGTCCGACGCCGGTTGCGAGAAATACGTAGACAGCATCCTTGCTGTCGTCGAGTGAATTCCTGAAGCGCACCGCGGCGACGATTCCGCCAAGACTGAATGCGAGCGCGAGGCTGTTCTTTACCAGTATCACTACTCCCGCAACAACGAGCGGCAGGATGATCATCAGCTGCACAACCGATTGCTGATATCCGCGCTTTTGACGTGTGAGCTGATAGATCCATGCAACGGGAAGCGACAGCAGGATGGCGGCGATCATTGCCGCCGCGACTGCCTGCGATCGGCTCGACTCGTCGAGCGTCGCCGATGCAAGGACCTCCGATTTACTTGCGCCTACCGGAGGTCCGGGGTTCAGCAGAGAATCGATACCAAGCGACGAGAATCCCGGAATCGCGGGGATTTTGTCGAGCACGACCCATCCCGCTACTATGAGTATCGCATAGTAGATGACGACTCTGAGAACGACTCGCGTCGCGGGTGACATGAGCGTCCCCGCGGGCCGATTCTCCATCAGGAGCGCTCCTTGAAGTGGATGAGTCCAGCGACCCGAACTAACTGGTGGTTAATAATCGCAACGCAGGATTGGTCGCGCCATATGTTGCTGTAACGGTGCCCGACGGACAGATTGGCGCATGCTGAAATCTCTCGTGGCTCTCGCCTGCCTCGTTGCCGGCCAGGGCATTCATGCGCAGGCCGCCCCGCTCAATCCGCGTCCGACCCTTGTCGTTCTCATCACGATCGATGGCTTCAGGGGCGACTACCTCACCCGGTTCGGCAGCCAGTTCACCGGCGGCCTCGGCAGGCTGATTACCGGCGGGACATGGTTCACCAACGCACATCAGGATCACGGAATCACTGAGACCGCGCCCGGCCATGCCAGTCTCCTGTCGGGACGATTTCCGCGATCGACTGAAATTGCGGCCAACCGCGTCGGGGTCGCAGATGAGACCACCCCGCTTCTCGGATTCTCGGGTGTGCTCGGCGCTTCGCCGAACAGATTCAAGGGCACGGAGCTTTTCGACTGGATGAAGGCAGCGGACTCGAAGTCGCGCGCGCTTTCGGTCTCGATGAAGGATCGTGGCGCGATCCTGCCGATTGGGAAGTCGAAGCAGCAGGTGTACTGGTATCCGGGCGACGGCGATTTCACTACGAGCAAGTACTACGCTGACGAGCTGCCCGACTGGGTGAAGAAGTTCAGCGACAGGCTTGTCCCGCAGTCGTATGCGGGGAAGACGTGGTCACTGCTGCTTCCCGATTCAGCGTACAAGGAACCGGACGATGTGAGTGTCGAGGGCTCAGGACGCGACAATGTATTTCCGCATGTGATGCCAACAGATCCTGATCGGGCCGCGAGTCTCGTACGCGCCACGCCGTTCATGGATGAGCTGATAGTCGCGATGGCTCTCGACGGCGTGACGGCAATGAACCTTGGCAAGGGGCCAACGACTGACCTGCTCGCGATTTCGTTGTCTGCCACCGATGCCGTGAATCACAGGCTTGGCCCGAATTCGAGAGAGTCGCACGACCAGGTTCTGCGCGACGATCGCACGATCGGAATCTTTCTGGATTCACTCTATAAGCTTCGCGATTCATCCCGCATTGTCGTTGTTCTTGCTGCCGATCATGGATTCACACCGATTCCGGAGCTCGCCCCCGCCGACGCCAACCCGCATCCCACTCGTGCGTCTCTCGCGCCGGCGCTTGCTGCAGCGCGTGCATTGATGCGGTCTGCCCAGGTTGATACCAGTATGATCGACGTCGATCAGCAGATTGTGCTCATGGACAGGTCAGCGTTCAAGGGAAAGAAGCTTACACCGGAAGCAGTGCTCGACGAATTCGAAAAGGCTGCGAAGCAGATTCCGGGAATCGCGCGAGTAGATCGATTCTCTCAGCTGCTGAAGGATACGGCGACAGATCCGATTGCACGCCGCTGGTCGCACCAGTTCCCGGCGAACAGCAACGTCGAGATGGTGGCGACTCTCACTCCGGGAAGCCTGTGGGGAACGCTGCTTGTCGCGTCGCATGGCAGCCCATACGACATGGACAGCAACGTCCCGATCGTCTTTTACGGCCCGACGATTCCGAGCGCGCGTCGCGGAGATTTCGTGAGGACAGTCGACATCGCGCCGACTCTCGCGGCGCTGCTCGGGATCAAGCCACTGGAGAAGCTCGACGGAGTGGCGCTGTCGCTGCGATAGGAGGACAAAATCTAAGCGGCATGGAATACTCTTTTTCTTCGGATTTACCGGATGAGCCGAATTCCGTCACTGCAGATCCTATAGAGGGTGGCTCAGGGAACTGGACTTTAGGTTAAAAACAAAAACCAGGTCTCAGAGCCAGCACCTGTCTATTTGCTCAGAGGGAATCCGGCTCATCCGGTTAATCCGAAGAAAAAACGTATTCCATGCCAGAGGCAATTTCTTAATTATAAAAATTGCCCTGAATATTTGTAATTCGGCTAAGATTTTCAGGGTTTCCACCCGAGCGTCTTGTCGATAGTCCCCGTCGCAACTGAGTGATACGTCGGACGGGCACGCGCGTAGATCCGCATCGCCATCGCCTTGCCCCAGTCTGTCTTCGCAAGATCCGCATACAGCGGTGCAACGAACTTGCGCCGGCCGATCGATGTCAGGAAGTGCTCGAGCGCAGGGAACGCAGGCTCGTACTTGTTGCGAATTGCAATTCTCAGCCACTCGAAAAGAATCTCGCTGTTGCCGCTCGACGAGAGCTTGAACGTGTTGTCGAGATCAGCAAGGCGATTCGCTTGAATCGTATCCGGCAATGCGCGCAGGAAGTGGAGCCATTCATGAGTCGACCACTCCCTGGTTGACAGCGATGCTGCAGACGCACCGCCCTTCCACGTGTCTACCTGCTTCTCCACAGCAGTGAAAGCCTCGGCCTTGATCGGCGGAATGTTCGCTGGAACTCCAGGCTCGAAGATCCACGCCTCAACGTTGATCTTCTGCGCCTCTTCATTCGAGAGCAGCTTCTCTTTCATGTACGCGACCATTCGCTCCGAGCTCATGGGCTGGAACGCGAAGTGATCGAAGTATTCGCGGAGGAACTTGTCGAGACGGTCGCGGCCGACGACTGATTCGACTGTCTGCAGGAATGCAGCGCCTTTCTCGTATGCAATGTCACCCATTCCCGCATCGGGATCGCGGCCGGTGAGATCGAGGTGCAATCGAGTGTCGGCCACATTGGCTGTTCCGAGCTCGGTCACAGCGTCCTCCATGTCCTGCCGTCCCAGCTGCCGCAGCATGTCTGCGTAATTCTTACCGCGCAGCTCCTCCATGATTCGTGATTCGATGTATGTCGTGAATCCTTCGTTCAGCCAGAAATCATTCCATGTCGCATTGGTCACGAGATTGCCCGACCACGAGTGCGCAAGCTCGTGCGCAACGAGACTCACGAGAGAGCGATCTCCTGCGAGAATCGTCGGAGTCGCAAAAGTGAGAGTCGGATTCTCCATTCCGCCGTATGGAAACGACGGGGGCAGCACGAGAAGATCATACCTGCCCCATCGGTATGGTCCATAAAGTTTCTCCGCTGCGGCGATCATCTTGTCCACTTCAGCAAACTCGTTCGCTGCCTTGTCTACGACGGACGGCTCCGCATAGACGCCTGTATTCTTTCCGATTGACCGAAATGCGATGTCACCAACAGCGAGGGCAATCAGATAAGGCGGAATGGGATGCGTCATCCTGAAGCGGTAAACGCTCTTCCCTGTTGAATCCTTCTCGCCGCCAATCCCAACATGCTCGGCACTCATTACCGCGGTCATTCCTGCGGGCACACGGACCGTTGCATCGTAAGTCTGTCGAATGCCCGGGCCATCCTGGGTCGGTACCCACGTGCGCGTGAGAATCGCTTCGCCCTGCGTGAACATGAATGGCAGCCGCCCGCCTGCAGTCTGCTCGGCGCTGAGCCACTGCACAGCCGCTGCCTCGGGACGTGTCTGGTACTCGACCACGATCGTATCGACAGCCTGCGGAAGCGCGATCGCGAGTGGCGCGCCCACGAATTCCTTCGCCGCGCCGATGTTGAACCCGAGTGAATCGCCGCTCGAGCTGGATACGCGGCGAATATCCAGGTCGCGTATGTCGAGCACGACGCTGTCTGCATCTGCCGATTTCTGAATTGCGAGCCTCGCCACTCCGGAGATTCGCTTCGACGCAAAGTCAGGCGACAGGTCTAGCGAGACGTGCGTGACGCGCGCTTTCTCGGGCTGTGCGTACGAGTGAGTGTCATGCGGAAGCGCGGGGAGCCTGGAGTCGTCCGCCGGCGCGGGCTTTTCCGTCGAGGTGCATGCAGCGATCAAACCGATGACCAGAGTGCCACCGACGAATTTCCTGATTTGCATGTGTGTTGGTTGGTTTTAGTTCACGAAGGCAATAGCCAGACCGTCATATCCCTTTACACCGACGGTCTGGATAACGGTCGCTTCCACCCGCGGATCACGGGCCATCATGTCGTTCAGGCGTCTCACGCCGATCACTAAGGCGTCGTCGCTTTCTGCATCGATGATCTTTCCATCACGCACGACATTGTCTACGAGAATCAAACTGCCGGGTCGCGACAGTCGCAATGCTGTTTCGAAATAAAGAGGATTGCTGCCCTTGTCAGCGTCGATGAAGAAGAAATCGAATGGCTCGGGATTTGTCGCCTCGAGATCCTGCAGAAGCTGTCGTGCATCTCCGATCCTGATGTCTACCTTGGAGCTGAGCCCGGCGCGCTCGATGTTCTGCCTTGCGACCCCCGCATGTCTGGGATCGACTTCCATCGTGATCAACCTGCCGTCATCAGGAAGCTCACGCGCAAGCCAGATTGTGCTGTAGCCGCCGAGTGTTCCGATTTCCAGGATTCGCTTAGCGCGCTGCAGACGCGCGAGCATCGCGATCATGCGGCCCTGCGGCGCCGTTACCTGTATCGATGGCAATCCGGCGTCGTCGCTGGCGCGAACTGCGCCGTCCAGGCTCGCATCGGGTGCAAACAGTTTGTCCACGATGTACTCGTCGACTTTCGTCCACAGCTCCTGCGTCACTTCGTTTTCTCCTCTTTAACGGGATACTTGTCAGCCAGCCGTCTCACAGTGTTCATGTTTCGCCACGTTGCCCTGATACCCATCAGCTTCTCGAATTTCGTGCTCGGAAATTTCGAGTCACTCGTTCTCACACTGCAGCACCAGTAAACCTCTCGTCCATGCGTATCGAAATCCGATACGTCGTCATTGAACTCGCGGACTTTGCGCCGATGCGCAGCGTCCAGGTCAGTATCTGTAAATGCGACATGCAACGCAGTGGCGCGCGCGATGGCCTCAGGGGTGAAAGGCATGTGCTGCGCAATCGCCGCAATCTCGCGCTCCGTCCGCACGAATGTCCCGACTTCGTAGCCCAGTTTTTTCTCGAGGTTCTTTTCGATCTTCTTTTCGAGAGCGACAGGGTCTGCGTTGGGCGCTTCAAAAATGACATTGCCGCTCGCAATGAATGTCTCGACGTTCCTGAACCCCATTCCTCCAAACAGTTTCCTGAGCTCAGCCATCGTGACGTTGTGTCCGCCGACATTGATGGCACGGAGAAATGCGATGTATCGCATTAAAGCTTCATTTTCCTGACAAGCGCCTTGAAGCGGGGCTCGTCTCTAAGTGAATCGACCACGGGATGAACATTGAGATAAGCGAGCCACCCCCGCCGTCCTGCATAAGCTTTGTCGGCCCAGTCGAGGGCACGATCGTTGTCTCCAAGCGCGATGTATAACGTTGTGAATTCCACCGGGGACACGTAGTCGCTTTCAGCACGCTTCAACAGATCGGCGAGTGTTTCTTCTGCGTATGACCGGTCACCGCCGCGTGCGCGAGAAAATGCCAGTGTGACGCGCGTGTATGTCGCCGGGTTTTCGAGCTCCAGCGCTTCGCGAAGCACCCGGTCTGCTTCATCGAACTCGTTTGCGTACGTGAGAATCAATCCGAGAATCCGGTAGCTCTCTTCGGCGACAGGATTCATCTCGATTGCGCGCTGAAGGTGATACCTCGCCTGCTCGAAACGCCGCGCGTAAAAGTAGATGTATCCGAGCGTTCTCCTGATGGAGACCGAGCCTGTGTCGAGCTCCTGTGCAGTGTGAGCTTCGATCAGCGCTTCCTCGAACCTGCGCTGTGACGCGAGAAGGAACGCATACCACTGATGTGCGGTCGGATAACGCGGATCGAGCTCGAGCGCCCGGCGAAACTCCGCGGCTGCTGCCTGCCAGTCCCAGTCGTAAATGAAAAGGCTCCATGCAAGAGAGGCATGTGCCTCCGCAAGCTTTTCATCCAGCTCGAGCGCCTTGCGCGCATAGAGCTTTGCCTTTGCAAAACCTTCATCGACCGGCACGCTTCGGTAATCGAGAGCGAGCGCGTATGAATCAGCGATCCCCGTATAGGCGAGGGCATACTTCGGATCTATTTCGATTGCCTGCTCGAAAAATCGTATGCCTTCCGCAACGCCTTCCTGGGTACGCTTGTTCCAGGCGTAACGGCCGCGCAGGTAAAGACCGTATGCCTGTACGCTGCTGGTGCCACGATTCATCGAGAGGTCGGCACCATCACCAAACGATGTAGCGCGCAGCGTGTCGACAATCGTGCGCGCGATCTCGTCCTGAATGGCAAACACATCATCGAGACGGCGGTCATATCTATGCGACCAGACAAGCGCACCGTTCGCGGTGGATGTGAGCTGCACGGTGATCCGAAGGTCCTGCCCCGAACGGCGCACTGTGCCTTCGAGAACTTCGCTCACGTCGAGCAGTGCGCCGATTGCTCTTACATCCTGCGGCTTTCCCTTCAGCGCAAAGACGGAAGTGCGCGATGCAACGCGAAGCCCTTCGACTTTTGCGAGCGCGTCGATCAGCTCGTCAGTGATCCCGTCACTGAGATATTCGTTGTCGCGGTCAGGCGACGCGTTGACGAACGGAAGCACAGCAATACTTCGCATTGCCGCAGCGCCTCGTCTGACTGCGACTCCCTGAGGCTGCTGCAGCGCGCCGGTGAACTCGGCGACACTCGCGAACCGCTGCTCGGGCAGCTTTGAAAGCGCCTTCGCCACCGCATGCTCGACGTGTGCAGGAATCTCAGGGCGCACAGTACGCAACGGCTTCGGTCTCTCGGTCACGTGCTTCGCCATGACTGCAAGCGATGTATTTCCGCGAAACGGCGGCGTACCTGCGAGCATCTCGTAGACAACGCAGCCCAGCGCATAGATATCGGTAGCGACGCCGATCTCATCAGCGCCGGAGGCCTGCTCAGGGCTCATATACTCGGGAGTGCCGAGCGCAATTCCACCTTTAGTCAGCGGCTCGGAGTTGGGCCCTTTGCAGACATGCGCGATTCCGAAGTCGGCAAGCAGCGCATGACCATCTGCAAAGAGAATATTCTCCGGCTTCACATCCCGGTGGACGAATCCATTGCGATGCGCGTAGTCCAGGCCATTACCAACCTCGACCGCAATGCGAACTGCATCCTCGACTGGAATTCTTTTTTCCCGGTCCAGCCTGTCGCGAAGCGATCCGCCAGGAACAAAAGGAGAGACGTAATACAGAAGCCCGCTGGATTGGCCGGAATCGATGAGGGGAACGAGATGCGGATGTGACAGCCTCGCAGCGATTCCTATCTCTCTTAGAAATCTCTCGGCGCCGAGCGTCGCGCCGATATCTTCGCGCAGCACTTTGATCGCGACCTTTCGCTGGTGCTTCTTTTCTTCGGCGAGATGCACGACAGCCATTCCGCCCCTGCCCAGCACGCGCTCTATCTCGTAGCGATCGCTGAGTGCTTCGAGTGCATCGATCATACGTTGTCAGGCAACCGCGATCGCACTGCGCGCGATCACGAGCTCACATCCCGATTCGAACTCGAGCTCGAGACGGTCAATCGTCGGTGTGCGGACTGAGGTGACTCTTTCGCCAATCAACGCGCATATGGCGTCACGCGCGCCTGGTTCCGGAATGCGAAATCTCTGGCCGCGACAAATCGTCACAGGATTTCCTGCGACTCTGAGGCGAATTCCGCCAAGGTCGAGCGAGATCGCGGCGGCATGGAACTGAACTGAGTTGAGGATGCGGCCGGTGACGGGAGGGATCTCGACTATCGCTTCGGAGACGAGCTGCAGCCGCGGCTGATCGGCTGTCGATACCGAGGAGTCGGGACTCTGTTCTACTGATTCTTTTTTGTTCTGATTTGCGGCGCGCCGCTGCCGATGCAGCTGCTCCCAGATCACGCCGCCAACGTAGCCCAGTCCCAAGCCGGCGATACCCGTAAAGATGCCGGCGGCAACGACAATGCCGAAGAAATACCAGAGTCCGCGAACGAAGGAGCCGCTCGCAAGCTGATCCGAGAGAAGCTCCCACGCGAAGGGCGCAGCACCAATGAATCCCGCGAGGAATCCGATGTATGCAGCGACATCCTTGATCGCCGTGCGTCGTAGATGGTAGAACTCCGAAAGAATCGGTCTCTCCGATAGTGCGCCCCTGAATTTATCGCCTGAAATCGGCCGTGATATCACAAAAAGTTCCACGCTCGTGACGGGCTCGCAGGCACCTCGCTTGCTCTATGGACGGCAGGATTTCAGAGGGAGATTCCAATGATCAGCATACGGAGCGTCGCACGGGGCGGCGCAGCAGCACTTCTTGTCCTGGCGGGCGCAGCATGTTCGAACAATTCGAGCCTTGGCGACGTCCTTGGTGGCGTACTCGGCGGCGGCAGCAACAGCCAGGTCACCGGTACCATCGCAGGAGTCAATACACGTCTCCAGCAGATCGGCATTCAGCAGTCGAACGGGTCTACGGTAACTGTCAACTACGACAACAACACGCAGGTAGTGTATCAGAACCGCAACTATTCGGTCACGAACCTCGAATACGGTGACCAGGTTACTGCCCGCGTTCAAAACGCCAACAACGGCTACTATACAGACCTGATTCAGGTGAACCAGTCAGCGACAACCAATGGGGGCGTTTCCGGAAACGTTCAGCAGTACGAGGGAACGGTGCGCAATTACGACCGGGCAAACGGACTGTTCCAGATCTCCACGAACAATTACGGGACGCTGACGGTTTCGATGCCGTACAACCCGTCGCAGAACGATCTGAACAAGTTCAACAATCTCCG
>DASUXX010000399.1:0-6171 GCA_036377755.1 Gemmatimonadaceae bacterium | reverse complement strand
TGAATCGAATCTCCTGATTCAGGCACGAGCACAACAACCGTTGAATCTGCAGTGCGCGCAACGTCGAGCTCGGACTGTCCCACTCCCACGGTCTCAATGATGATGCGATCGAATCCAAATCCGTCGAGTACGTCGGACACTTCACGAGTCGATGCAGCAAGCCCGCCGAGTGATCCGCGTGTTGCCATCGATCGAATGAAAACTCCGGGATCGAGCGAAACGCTTTCCATTCTTACACGGTCGCCGAGCAGCGCTCCGCCTGTGAACGGTGACGTTGGATCGACAGCGAGAATTCCAACTGTGAGATCAGCGGCGCGAAAGCGCTTCGTAAGCAGGGCCGTAATCGTGCTCTTTCCTGCGCCCGGTGGACCAGTGATCCCGATGCGACGCGCGTGGCCCAGGCGTGAGTGCAATCCCGCAAGGATTTCATCAGTGCCCTCGCGCTGGTTCTCGACAATGCTGACGGCGCGAGCTAGTGAAGCGCTCTTGCGATCTGCAAAGTCAGCGAGCAGACGCTCAGCCAGCGCGGGCAAGAATCTTCTCCTGTCGCTTCCACATCGTCGACGAGGTGCGCGTTTCGTCTTCCGGGTGATCGTACCCGGCGACGTGCAATGCGCCGTGAACAACGAGGCGCGCCAGTTCCTGTCTCTCCGAAACGCTGTTAGCCCGAGCGTTTCGCCGCGCTACTGAAGGGCAGATGTAAATGTCTCCGATGGCAGGAAGGCCGGGCGCGTTGCGCCCCATGCCGAACGAGATCACGTCAGTGGGCCCACTGTGACCGAGATACTGCTCGTTCATGCGTGCGATCGCAGTCTCTCCTACGAACGCAACTGAAATCATCGCGTTCGTGATGTGCTCGCCCTTCAACGTGAGCTCAACGAGCTGTTTCACTGTCGCCGGCGTGATGTTGAGCCGCCGCACCGTCGATGAAACCTCGGTAACGATGCGCGACTCAGCCACCGGTCAGACTCCGGCGTCCTCAGCGTACGCCTTGATGATCTCACGCACCAGCCTGTGTCTCACGACGTCCGAATCGTTGAGATACTGGAATCCAATTCCGTCAATTCCTGGAAGAATGCGCTCGATCTGAACGAGACCGGATTCTTCACGACGAGGAAGATCGATCTGAGTCTTGTCCCCGGTGATAACGGTCTTCGAGTTAACGCCAAGTCGCGTAAGGAACATCTTCATCTGCGCGTTCGTTGCGTTCTGCGCTTCGTCGAGAATCACGAATGCGTCAGAAAGAGTGCGCCCGCGCATGTAAGCAAGAGGTGCAATCTCGATGGTGCGCGTCTCGAGCGCTTTCTGCACGCGCTCCTGCGGCATCATGTCCTCGAGTGCGTCGTACAACGGCCGCAGATACGGGTCGACCTTAGCCTGGAGATCGCCAGGAAGGAATCCGAGGCTCTCACCAGCTTCTACGGCGGGGCGCGCGAGAACGATTCTGCGCACCCGCTTGCGCGAAAGAGCGTCGACTGCCGCAGCAACGGCGAGATATGTCTTGCCGGTGCCAGCGGGGCCAATGCCGATGACGATATCGTTGTCGGCAATGAGCTTGAGGTACTCTGCCTGGCCGCTCGTCTTCGGCTGAATGACTTTGCGAATACCGGGCAGCACGATTCGCTGCGAGTCCTCTGCTCCGCCGCCATCGCCGCGCGTATCGATGCTCATGCGGAGCACATCGTCTGCAGTGAGCTCCATCTGCTGTTTGGCAGTGTCGATCATTCGCCGCGCAATAGGGGCAGCGCGAATTACTGCATCCTGATTTCCCGTGATCGTCAGGGTATCACCGCGCAGCGCGATCTTCGCGCCTGTCTGCTTCGACAGCTCGATGAGGTTCTCGTCGTTGACGCCGGCGAGGGTCAGCATGTCCGCGCCTTCAGTCGAAAGGCGCTGTACAATCGGTTCTTCAGTCACTTGAGGCAGAACGCATCTCCAGATGCAGGTCAGTCAGGTCTTGTGCCTTAACAGGCGACGGCGCGCCCTCGAAAAGAGCGCGCGCAGCAGTTGTCTTCGGGAACGCAATCACATCGCGCAGCGACTGCGCTCCTGCAAGCATCATCGTGATCCGATCAAATCCAAACGCAATTCCACCGTGCGGCGGCGCTCCGGATGAAAGAGCTTCGAGAAGAAATCCAAATCGTGCCTGCGCTTCCTCTGCAGAAATCCCAAGCAGGCCAAGAACGCGCCGCTGTGTATCACGATCATGGATACGAATACTTCCACCGCCGAGCTCGGTTCCATTCAGGATTACGTCGTACGCGAGCGCGCGCACTGAGCGAGGATCAGATTCGAGCTTGTGGAGATCTTCGGGATTTGGAGCCGTGAATGGATGATGCACGGCAGCGAGTCCGCCGGTTTCCGCATCGACACCGAAAAGCGGGAAATCCGTAACCCACAACAGCTCGACTTTGTCATCCTGAACGACATTCATTCTGCGCGCTGCATCCTGCCGCACGCGATCGAGTGAAACGCTCGAGATGTCATCAGAGCCCGCAACCATGAGTGCCAGATCACCTTCGTTGAGCGCAAGCGTCTCGGCGCCTTTCTCGTTCACGAACTTCGCAGCAGGACCATCGAGCGCGCCGTTCACCTTGCGCACGCGCAACAGTCCGGATGCACCGCCCGATTTCGCAATCTGCTCGATCTCGTCCACCTGCTTGCGCGAGAGCGTCGCGCCACCAGGGATACGAAGGCCGCGCACTCGTCCACCCGATTCAATCGCTGAGCGAGTGACTCCGAAATCCGCTCCACGGAATGCATCGGTGGCATCGAACAATTTGAGATCGTATCGCAGGTCAGGCCTGTCACTGCCATAGCTTTCCATCGCGTCCGCATACGACATTCGACGGAATTCTGCAGGAATCGAAATGCCGACGTCACTGAAGAGCGCCGCAAGCAGACCTTCCGTGAGCTTGATGATATCCTCGCGCCCAACGAACGAAGCCTCGACGTCGATCTGCGTGAATTCCGGCTGACGATCTGCTCTCAGATCTTCATCGCGAAAGCAGCGCGCGATCTGGAAATAGCGGTCATAGCCGGACACCATCAAAAGCTGCTTGTAAAGCTGGGGAGACTGCGGCAGCGCGTAAAACTCGCCGGCATGCACGCGGCTCGGCACCAGATAATCGCGCGCTCCCTCCGGCGTAGGCTTGGTGAGAATCGGTGTCTCGATCTCGAGAAAGCCGCGCTCGTCGAAATAACGTCGCGTAGTCTGCTGGAGACGATGACGCAGGATCATGTTCTTCTGCAGCTCGGGGCGCCGCAGGTCGAGGTGACGATGTCTCAGACGAAGCTCTTCTGCCGCGAGTTTTTCTCCTTTGCCCCTCGCGATGGGAATCGCAGGAACATCGGCTTCGGAAAGAACACGAAGCGCTTTTCCCTGCAGCTCGACATCGCCGGTGGACATGTCCGCATTGCGCATCTCCTGCGGACGCAGTGCGACCGTTCCGGAGATTTGCACGACGAATTCCTGGCCAAGTGCAGAAGCACCCGAGATCGCCGACTGGTCAGCCCATTCAGGGTTGAATGACACCTGAAGCAGACCGTCGCGATCTCTCAGGTCGACAAATACGATTCCGCCGAGGTTTCTGACGCGGTGCACCCAACCGGCAACAGTGATGTCTTTCCCTGCGTCGCTTGCTCGAAGCGATCCGGCGAGACCTCCCGGCCTCAATTCAGTTGCAAATACGTTCGGCTGGCTCAATTAGCGGCGATTGTCGGAATCGTGAATTGACCTCCGAAAGAGGCGGGTCGAAGTAGAGGTCGTAAGGGGTTAAACTTAAGTGTGGCATACATTTGGTGGAAGGAGTGGAGAGAGTGACTGAGGCGCCCGCGAGCGGCGAGTCGAGAGTGAATCTTCTCGATATCCTTCCGCACGAGGCTGAGGCGGCTGTTCGCTCCTTTGCGATAGCGGGCGGACAGCAAGGTTATCGTGCGAGCCAGGTCCTTCAGCACCTCTGGAAGTCGCCGCGTGAGAGCTTCGAGGCGATGGTGGAGCTGCCGAAGTCATTCCGGGAGCAGCTGGCCGAGCATTTCGAAATCCCACGGCTTGGACTGGCTGCGCGCCAGCTCTCCACAGACGGAACCGAAAAATTCCTGTTCCGTCTCCACGATGGCGAGCACATCGAAACCGTTGCAATCCCCGAAGGCTCGCGACTCACTCTATGCATATCGTCGCAGGCGGGGTGCGCTCTTCAGTGCTCGTTCTGCGCAACAGGCGCGATGGGATTCTCGCGTAATCTCAGATTGTTCGAGATTGCCGGACAGGTTCGTGAAGTTGTGCTGCTCACCGGTCGTGTGCCGACGAACATCGTCTTCATGGGAATGGGCGAGCCGCTCATGAACTGGAAGGCAGTGGATCCGACTCTTACGGTTCTCAATGACGAGAATGGATTTGGAATCGGCGCGCGTCACATCACCGTCTCCACTGTTGGAGTGCTTCCGGGAATTGTTGCACTCGGTGAAAGACCTGAGCAGTTCCGTCTCGCGATTTCGATTCACGCACCGACAGACGCGCTGCGACGAACTCTGATGCCCATCAACACGAAGTATCCGCTGGCTCAGGTAGTCGAAGCTGCCAGAGTATTCGATCGCCGGGTCACTTTCGAATACGTGATGCTGCACGGAGTGAATGATCTGCCCGAGCATGCAGAGCAGCTCGCTGATCTTGCGCGTCGATGCAAGGCGTTTGTGAATCTGATTCCGCTGCACGCAGGTGGAGCGGGCAACTTCACACCGACGACACCGGAATCGATCGCTGCTTTTGCGCGACAGATTCGTGTGAGAGGTGTCGAGGTTGCAATCAGGAAGAGCCGCGGCAAGGACATCGCCGCGGCATGCGGGCAGCTACGGGTAGAACGGCAGCGCCGGCGGACGCCAGTCGGCGCCGACAAGAACAGTGACATCCAGGTAGCGTGATGTATCCGGGCGCGATTCTGTCTGCGCGTTGAACGCACGCGCTGCCAGCGCTGCCCATTGCGGATGTCCCGAGCGGTCGAGAACGAGAGTTGTCGACCGCTGTTCTTTTGAAGTGCCCACTGCAACGACATCGAAGCCGCGATCGCGAAGAAACCAGGTTGCTTTCCGCGCCAGGCCTTTCACTTTCGTTGCGTTGAGAACTTCGACCTTGATGCGGACACTGGGCGGGACCAGCGCTTCCGGTGCACTTCCAGTCTCGACGAATGGAGCTTCGATTGTGCGTCCGTACTTCTTCCAGCCGTAGAAGCCCGCGCCCGCAACAATGATGGCGAGGAGAATCCACCTCCCGATTTTCACCGCAGGCTATTCCAGAGCGCGACAGTTTCCGGGAAGATGTGATTGCCTTCGCGCACCGACCAGTCGAGGCGGAAGCGAACTACCTGTCGGAACACAGCATCGAATGAGTGCGGCACCTGCGCAGCGAGAAAATATCTGTCCTCGCGCGAGAACTTTCGTCCCGGCTCCAGATAATCAGCCATATAGAGCGCCCGGCCAGTGCGGCCCCACTCTGGCCAGCCTACCGTGTGATACCTGATTGCATCGAGCAGGTCCCGGCGTGTCTCGCCCTCTTTCTCAAGTCGCGCAGCCGCAGCGGGACCATGAAGCAGTGCTTCGGGAGTGGTGGTATCTCCTGTGATCTCGCGCAGCTCGTCTTCAGAAGCGTCTCGCAGCGAATCATGCCACGCCCCTGCATCTATCCACGTCTGTGCTTCCTTAGGATCGAGTCTCATCGACGCTCCCCACGCTCTCAGCAGAGAGGTGACTCTCTCGATGTGAGCGAGGCGCTTCTTCCCTACGCATGCCCATTCCGGCAAGCCGTTGGAGTCCGTCTTGATCATTTCGTCAGAGTGCGATGTTGTCGATGAGCCGCGTTGTGCCAACGCGCGCAGCAATGATGGCGTAATTGCCTTTTTGCGCAACTGGCACGCGCTCAAAACTGTCAGGATCGACAACAGCGAGATAATCCACACTCGCCAGCGGCTCGGGCGAAATGACGCTCAGTCCATCGTTTTCGAGAGCCGCCGTGCGCGTTTCGCCTTCTGCGAAGCGCTCCTTAACCCTGTTCAGCGCGCGGCTCAGCGCGCCGGCTGCCTTCCGCTGTTCCGGCGACAGGTACCTGTTTCGACTGGACAGCGCGAGTCCGTCTGTCTCTCGAACGATTGCTGAAATGATGATCTCGAGTCTCATGTC
>DASUXX010000398.1:0-7248 GCA_036377755.1 Gemmatimonadaceae bacterium | reverse complement strand
GATTCGGAGTGAATCCGATTGTCATTCGCACCGTTCCACCGCGACGTGCAATCGAGCGCACATCGTCGCGACGCAATCCTGTCGCTGCGAGCATTGCTCCGCCGTTCAACGGATGCCGGCCTCCCTCCATCACTCCGCCATTCACGCGAAACCACATCGTATCGCCGTGTGATCGAACGATCGTTAGAGGCAGAAGTGTTGGATGACGGCCTGACGTATCGGGTAACGATGAATCGCCCATCGCTTTCGTGTAGACCACAAGCGAGTTGGAATCTGGAGGGAGATAGTTGATTCCATCGATGTGGATCGATCTTGCGCCTTGCTTTATGAAAGCGTTGAGTCGTAATCGCTCGATGTACGCGTGATTCTTCCAGTCGACCAGAATCTGAGAATGCGCGGTGTTGAAGTGATCGTATGGTGAATCCGACACTGTTGTGCCTTTCGACAGCTTACCTTCGATCACAACGTTGTTTTCACTCTCACCAGTGCGGACGTTGAAAAAGTCGCCGTTGATTGCGCCGACAACACGTCCCTCCCCCTTGTATCGCGCGGCCATCGAGCTCACAGTCTCGCGCCCGATGAACGAATCCTTCGCTTTCATTCCGCGAATGGAGATTCCCGGTTGTGTGAGGTCGACTTCGAGAAGATTGATTCGCCAAGGACCGCTGTTCTGTACGAGCCGCTTGTAGACGACACCGGGCGCTACGTTGCGAACAGACGACGAATCCCAGCCATCGCCTTGTGATGATGCGACAGCCGGGATCGCAAATAAGAAAGCGAGAACCGCTACTTTCGCGTGCCTGTTCCCCAAAGATTGTCTTCCATGTCGCGGAGAGTGAAGCTCGTCACCCTGCCATTCGTGCGCTTGAACTCGGCCGTAAAGTCAGGCTTGAGAACTTCATAGATTTTGCCGCTCTGATCGTAAACGCCAGGCACAAAGAGATCAGGGCCAACACGTATGAAGGCGAATTTCTTCATGTATGGATCGTCCGGCGTCCATCGGCCTTTGAGCGTGTTGTCTTCGTATGAGATCGTGAACGCAGAAACCTTTCCATCCTTTCCTGTGGAATCAGCTTCTACGAACCGGTATTCGCCGACGTAATCCCTGGCTTCGTTCGCAGGGAAAGTCATGACGAGGGACGGCTGCACCGTTACGTCGAGCGGAATGCGCACGCGTTCCCATCTGAACTCGAGCGTGCCTCCATCCATTCGCATTTCAGGCATCGACCATGTGAGAACGTCGGTAAATGGATTGGCCTCCGGCTTGACCGCGACACGAATCTGGCTCGCACTCGAATCAGGCGGATACATGTGATAGCGATGAGAATCCGGCTCGAGAATGAAAGTCCACGGCTCGTTCTGCCGTACCTTCATCCACACCGAGTACTTTCCCTTCGCGACAGGCGTTCCGTTGATCGTCACCGGTTTGCTGACGTCGAGAGTTGTCGCCCAGTTTGCGCCGGGCGTCCACGTTTCGTCCCATCGCACCGCCTTCGTGCCGAAGATCGTATCGCGGCCACGCGCGCGCGGCCGCGAGTATTCTACGGTGATTACCGTTCCATCGATTGTCTGTGACATTGAGCCGATCTCGCTTGCTCTGATTTGTGCGGCAAGCGGAAAAGGCATGGACATCAGAAGCAGCAAGACGTTACGAATCATGAATTGTGCGGAAAGTGATATCAGGCGAATTTCGCGTCGATCGCTGCCCTGATCTGGTCGAGATTTTTTCCTTCCTTGTGCAGCCGGATCGCGAGACGCGCCTGACTCTGGCAGATGATGCAGTCGCGCGCCATTCCTTTCCCTTCAAAACAGGAAAGCAGCGATCTCAGCTCCGGCGGATCGGTGCAGCCACAGTTACAGCGAATTCCATCAGCTATTTCAGGGATTTTTCGGATCCCGTCGAATAGCGGAATTAACGCAGGAGTCTTTGCAAGCTGTTCCCTGGTTAGAACTTTCTCGCCAGTGACGCCGGCACGGGGAGCTGGATGGTCAGGCGCCGTGTTCGCGAATACGCGCCTCACAGGGATTCCGACACCTGCGGTCAGTACAGCAAGTGCCGAGAGAAATCGCCGGCGCGTCAATTGTTCAGCCATTCAAAAATATTGGGCATTTGCCCGGTGAAACGCCAGAAGATTGTGAGTTGATGCGTTTTCAGTAGTATTACGGAATGACCTACCCCGACAGTCCGAGTCGCTCTCCGTTGTTCGTTCGCAACCTGCCCGACAATCTCGTCCCGCTGCGGAACGGAGTTACTGTCTGGTGGTCGAACATCAAGCGTGAAGGCGAATGGATTCTTCCTCGAATCTTTCGCGTCTTCACGTTCATGGGCAATGCGGAGCTCGATCTTACTTTTGCACGCCTTGGGCAAGGTACTTCCGAAATCGAGATTCGCTGCATATTCGGCAACGTCGAGATACGAGTGCCACCGGATATTCGCGTACAATGCGATGGCGATGGGATAGCGGGTAGCTTCGAGGTGGAGCGCGTTGGTGAAGTGCCGCCGCCAGCTGATGATTCCCCCGTTCTCAGGGTCAGCGGTACTGCTTATATGGGCGCAGTCACGATCAAAATCATGGGAACCGTCGGTCCTGGATGGAAGGAACGATTGAAAGCCGGCTGGCAGCAGCTCAACAGCGGCGGTTAACTGATAGACGGCTGATTATCTGCCTGCCGCCGTGGCAATAGTCATCCGGTGCAGCTTCACGAGCTCATCCTGCGAGAGTGTCGGACCCGAGTAACCACCCGCAAGCACGAATGCGATTGGAATGGCTCGTGACCTCGCCCATTCGAAAACGATCTGCTCTCGCCGTTTGAGAATTCCTGCATTGAGGCCGGGAAATCCCCCAGTCTGACATCTCTCGTCCGGGTCCATGCCTGCGTTGTACAGTATCAATGAGAACGATGACTTTATCTCATCGAGCCGCTCGCGAATGGTCGGCAGATATTTCTCGACATCGCGAACGACGTCGAGCGTGTTGCCGTGATTCATCCAGTACGCATCGACCTGATTGACCGAAACATCGATCTGATGAATGCGGCGCGTTTCTTCGATCATCGAAAAGGTGCCGCCGCCGCAATGCGCATCGAGATCGATTATCAACACCGACTCCGCGCCTTCGCTCAAAACTGTTGCCGCAGCCATTACGAGACCGTTAAAGGTGCAGAACGCTGCTCCGCTCTCGCGCCTGGCATGATGCAACCCGCTCGAGAGTGTTCCGGATACGCCGTCCTGCAACGCCTGACGAGCGGCGGCAACTGCGCCACCGTTTGACGCCGCGACTGCGGCCCACATTCCCGGATCCCACTTGAACCCTTGTGACTCTGCAAGCTCGCGCGGCTTGCCGGTCTTTACTGCATCGACATACTCACGGTCGTGAACAGATGAGATCTGCTCGACAGTGAGCGGAGGCGGCGCAACGAGCTCCACGCCAGCGACCGGTGAAGTCGCCAGTGACTCCGCAATCCATCCAGCCTTTCGGGTCGTGTCGAAAGATTGCCTGGCGGCAACGTAATCCGGCGAATAAAAGACTTTCATTCCTGACTGTAAGACGACCGAGCGGGCAAGGCGGTATCCGCGTGGATACGGAATCTATTGATGGTTTGCCTCGACACCATCCGAGACGTACTTTCGGAGCGAATTCCCTCGGCCGGGAGCGTTTGGCGCTGGACCTTCGCGATCGCCTCCAGAGTACACTCGGAGACAATTACACCATCGAGCGCGAGCTCGGTGGCGGAGGCATGTCTCGCGTCTTCGTAGCAAACGAGATCGCGCTCGGCAGGCAGGTAGTTGTCAAGATTCTGGGACCGGAGCTCGCCTCAGAGATCAGCGGCGAGAGATTCGCTCGCGAAGTGAGACTCGCCGCGTCTCTTCAACATCCGAACATCGTGCCTGTCCTGACGACAGGCGTTGCTGACGGAATTCCATACTACACGATGCCATTCGTGCGCGGCGAATCACTCCGCGCGCGAATGCGCGAGCTGGGGACCCTTCCGGTTCGCCAGGTAATCTCGATCTTACGTGACATCGCACGTGCTCTGCAGTACGCGCATGCGGAAGGCGTTGTGCACCGCGACATCAAACCGGAGAATGTTCTCCTCGCTGGTGATGCGGCCGTTGTTACCGATTTTGGAATCGCGAAAGCGATTTCGGTAGCGCAGACAGCGACTCCTGAATCAGGCGAGCACACGCCCACAACATTGACGCAGGCCGGTATATCGATCGGCACTCCCGCATACATGTCACCGGAGCAAGCGGCTGGCGACGTTATCGACCATCGCGCCGACATCTATGCCTGGGGAGTAATCGCATACGAAATGCTTGCAGGCGTGCATCCATTTGCGGACAAGGCGACTGCAGCACACATGATGGCGGCACAGATCAGTCAGATGCCTCAGCCGCTCAATACTGCGAGCGGACGCATTCCAGTGGCGCTCGCGAACCTCGTAATGCAGTGCCTCGCGAAGGCGCCCGGCGGACGTCCGCCGTCTGCCGGCGATTTGATCGATATGCTCGACGCATCCCGCGAATCACGGGATCATCCAACAATTGAACGTAAGTCGTTGCATAAGCGCCGCATTCCACGCACTGCAATCGTCGGTGTACTGGCGTTGATCCTGATCGCAGGCGGCTACTTCATTGCGAAAAAATTCTCGCTGACGTCAGGAACCGCCGCGATCAACTCGGTTGCAGTTCTGCCTTTCACGCATGAACAGTCGGATTCAGCTGAAGCGTATTTCGGAGAAGGCATCGCAGATGAGCTTATGACTGCGCTCGCGAAAGTTCCTGGATTACGTGTTGCCTCACGTACGTCGGCCATAGCTATGGGCAGCCGTCGCGACCTTGACGTGAGAGAGATCGCTCAAAAGCTCGGCGTAAGCAGTATCGTTGAAGGAACGGTGCGGCGATATGGTGGGAAACTTCGAGTCAGTGCGCAGCTCACGAATGCAACCGATGGTCTCACGATGTGGAGCGAGGCATATGATCGCGAGAGCAAGGACGTGTTCGATGTGCAAGCCGACATTACAAATGCGATTGTAGCAGCGTTGCGTCCGAGCTCTGCGAAATCGTTCTCGTCCAGATCAGCGAAAGGGCCTGGCACATCGAACGCGGAAGCTTATGACTTTTATTTGCGCGGGCTATATCTCGTAGAGCGTCGCGGACAAAGCGTCAAGCTGGCCGCCGATTATTTCAGTAAGGCAATCGAGAAAGATCCAGGTTTCGCTCGCGCCTATGCCGAGCTCGCGGCGGCGCTCGAATTATTCCCGTACTTCGCGGGCGTTCCGGCATACGTGGTCGAGCCAAGAGCCCGCGCTGCTGCCGAGCGTGCGCTGCAGCTCGATCCGTCGCTGGCAGAAGCGCGTGTTGCGCTCGCGATGGCACACTGGCACGCGTTCCGATGGAACGATGCCGATCGGGAATTCGAGCGTGCTATCGCGTCTGACTCGACCTCTGCTGTCGCTCATACACAGTATGGTCGCTACCTGTTGTGCACTGGGCGTGTAAGGGAATCGATTCCACATCTGCGTATCGCGCAGAGGCTCGATCCGCTCGCACCTACATCGACAGTGTGGTTGTCAGGTGCCCTGCTCTATGAAGGTCAGCGCGATGCTTCGATTGCAGAAAGCAGGCGCTCACGCGAGCTGGATCCGAATCTCATGACAAATCGAACCGTGCTGGTTTATGAGATTGTACGACAGGGAAAAATCGACGAAGCCATTTCTGCAATGAAGGGAGATATTCCGCCAGTGCCCTTCAATGGCCAGACTGCGCATCACATGGAGCGACTCGGTGACAAAGCGGGCGCGGCTGGCATACGCAAATCGCTGATGGAGATGCCCGATTCAGTCTGGATGGTTCATCTGGGAAGAGTCTGGGCATTGCTTGGAATCAACGATACTTCGCGCGCACTCACCGAGCTCGAGAAAGCCGTCGACAGCCGCGAAACAATTGCAAGCTGGCTTCCATTGGAGGACCATGCTTACGATTCGATAAGAGAGAGCCCGCGGTTCGCAGCAGTGATTAAAAGAATCGGGCTGGAAGGTCGCGGGCTGACTAATCGCGGTGGAGGAAGGCCGTCTCCCTGATTACGGCACGAACACCGCTCCGTGCGGAGTGACTTTCCCCTTTACTCCATTCGGCCACGAGACATTCGCGAAGCTCAGCTTGAACTTGTCGTCCCAGCGCATCTTTCCGGTCATCCTGTCGAAATGCGCAATGCGCACCATCGGCTCGCCATCGCCCTGATCGGTCACTACAACGCGATCGCTTCCCGGATCACCTGAGATCCAGTGAGGAAAGAAAGTCGAATCTGTTTCAAATGAGGAGATTTCCTTTGGATGCGCAGGATCTGTTATGTCGATTGTCGCATATCGATGCGCGTATGCAATCGGCATCACCACGAAGTTCCCCGCTCGCATGGGCACGGAACACCCGATGTTCTTCGGATGATCCATGGCCATCACTCGCTCCATCTTTGGCTTGCTGTCAAGGCCGGTAATCCAGTAGAACCCGCAGTAGTACGTGTTCATCATCACCGATCTGCCGTCACCAAGCGTCTCGAGCTCAAATGGGAACATGTATGCGGAGTCGGCGGCTGTCGGCACTTGAAGAGTCGCAAGAAGCTTTAGATCGGGAATGCTCCAGACCTGGACTACATTCGCTGGTCGCTCGCTATCCATCGGGCTGCTCGTCGTCACGACTCGATCCAGCGCGGGTACCGTGCTCAGGGCGTAGGTGCGAATGGCGGGATTACTCGATGTGCTGTCCGCAGATGAGCTGTAACGCACCAGCTGACCCTTGTTATCGAATTCGGCAATCTTACCCGGCTTGCCTTTTGTGCCCGAGTCGCCGAATTGAATCGTCGCCAGCGTATTTCCATTTGGCAGTCGCGCAAATGAATGCATCATCGATCCACCAGGAACAGCTGCTGTGCGCCCGGCAAGCTTTGGATGCACTGGATCCTTGAAGTCGATCAGGTACGACCTGTCCATTCCGTAGTCGTTCACAAAGAGCGGACCACTCGATGGCAAAGCGAGCTCACTGTGATGTGGCATTCCGCCAGCCGTATCGACTGTCAGCACGTTGAGCACCTGCGTGTATTTAGGGCTCTTCGGATCGACGTCGATCACGACGATCATGTTCTTGCCGCGCTCGTGGTGAGTGCCCGTGCCGGCCCACACGTAGAGATATCTGGCAGGTTTTGCGTTCTGACGCGCGGCCGTGAGGCCGACGATTGATGCAACTGCAGC
>DASUXX010000397.1:0-3459 GCA_036377755.1 Gemmatimonadaceae bacterium | reverse complement strand
GCCGGCTTCGCGCGTGTAATGACGAATGACTTCGAGAATACCTTCGTCAGTGAATTCGACCTGCTCGGGTTTCAGTCCATTGCCTTCTGCCTGTTTCGGCACGAGATGCCGTTTGGCGATCTCGAGTTTTTCACGTTCCGTGTAACCCGAGAGACGCAGGATCTCGAGACGATCCTGCAACGCGGGCGGAATCGTGTGCAGCACGTTCGCAGTGGCGATGAAGAACGCTTTCGAGAGATCATACTCGACGTCGAGATAGTGATCCTGGAACGTGTGGTTCTGTTCCGGATCGAGCACTTCGAGCAGCGCCGCACTCGGGTCGCCGCGGAAGTCCGCGCCGAGCTTGTCGACTTCGTCGAGCAGGATCACGGGATTCACGACTTCCGCGCGGCGCATTGCCTGAATGATCCGGCCAGGCATCGATCCGATGTACGTACGGCGATGTCCACGAATTTCTGCCTCGTCGCGCACGCCGCCAAGGGCCATGCGAACGAACTTTCTGCCAAGCGCGCGCGCAATCGACCGTCCCAGTGATGTCTTGCCGACACCGGGCGGACCAACGAGACACAGGATTTGGCCTTCGACATGACCAACCAGCGACATCACTGCGATGAAATCGAGAATGCGATCCTTCACTTCTTCGAGACCGTAGTGATCCTCGTCGAGAATCTGTCGCGCGAGCGCGATGTCGAGCACTTCATCTGTGCGCTCTTCCCATGGAAGTGCAACGATCCAGTCGATGAAATTGCGTGACACCGTGAACTCGGGCGACATCGGCGACATGCGGCGGAGCTTCCGAAGCTCGCGGAATGCGCGCTGCTTCACGAGCTCGGGCATTGTCTTCTTGCTGACGAGAGCTTCGAGATCGCCGAAGTCATCCCCGTCTTCTTCGCCAAGCTCCTTGTGAATCGCGCGCAGCTGTTCCTGCAGATAGAACTCGCGCTGATTCTGGAACAGCGCGCCGCGCACGTCGTCGTCGATTTTTCTCTCGAGACGCAGCAGCTCGTTTTCGGTGCCGAGCGTTCGCGATAGTGATTCGAGCAGCTCTTTCAGTGAGCGTGTCTCGAGGATTTTCTGGCGAACCTCGAACTTCACGACGATGTGAGCAGCAACGCCCCATGCCTGCCGCTCTTCTGATTCAGTGCTTTGAATCAGTCCGACGACTTCAGGCGGAATGCGCCTGTGAAGCGCGACATATTCTTCGAAGAGCGAAACGACACGGTTTGCGAGCGCGCGGATTTCCGTATCCGACTCTGCTTCCGCCCACTGCATCGGCGCCGCAACGGCACGTATGAACGGTCCGCCGGTGACGTATCGCGTGACTTTCGCGCGAGCAAAGCCCTCGACGAGAACACGCGTGCTTCCGTTGGGAAGACGCGCAACCTGAAGAACTCTCCCAAGCACGCCCGTGCGATGCAGGTCTGCTGCACCGGGCTCCTGCGTTTCGCCTTCTTTCTGGGCGACGAGGAGAATCAGCTTATCAGATTCAACGGCAGCATCGATCGCCGCAAGCGAAGCCTGGCGTCCGACAAGAAGTGGAATTACGACATAGGGAAAAATCACTACGTCGCGGAGAGGCAGCACGGGAACCCGTGCTGCGGCCTCGACCTTCTCGCCGTCGCGCGTGAATTCCTGCGTCAGCTAGGCTTCCTTCTTACGTCTGTGCGGGGAGATCTCGAGAAGCGGCTGGGTTCCGTTGGTGATGCAGGATTCAGTCACGCGTACTTCGACGACATCGTCGCGTCCCGGAAGGTCGAACATCACTTCCATCAGGACTTCCTCCAGAATTGCGCGAAGACCTCGGGCGCCGGTGCCACGCTTGAGCGCTTTCTGAGCGATCGCGGCAAGAGCGCCTTCGTCGAAGGTAATCTTCACTTCCTCGAGACCAAACAGCTTTGTGTACTGCTTGGTGAGCGCGTTCTTCGGCTCCTTGAGGATGCGGACCAGCGATTTCTCGTCGAGAGCTTCGAGTGCAACGGTTACCGGAAGACGTCCCACGAGCTCGGGGATCATTCCGTAGCGGAGGAGATCATCGGGCTCGACTTCGTTGAACATCTGGGTCGCATTCGGGTTCAGCTCTTTCTTGCCGGAGAGATTGTTGAATCCAATCTGACGCCGGCCGGTGCGTGCCTCGATGATCTTCTCGAGTCCGTCGAAAGCTCCACCGCAGATGAAAAGAATGTCCTTGGTGTTGAGCTGGATGTACTCCTGCTGCGGATGCTTGCGGCCGCCCTGAGGCGGAACCGATGCGACCGTGCCTTCGATGATCTTGAGAAGCGCCTGCTGCACGCCTTCGCCCGACACATCGCGAGTGATGCTCGGATTCTCGGACTTGCGTGCAATCTTGTCGATCTCGTCGATGTAAACGATTCCTCTCTCGCACTCGGCAATATTGAAATCGCCGGCCTGCAGGAGGCGAACGAGAATGTTCTCGACGTCTTCACCGACGTATCCCGCCTCGGTGAGGGTCGTAGCGTCAGCAATCGTGAATGGAACGTCGAGAATTCTCGCGAGGGTGCGGGCGAGAAGAGTCTTTCCTACACCGGTGGGACCGATGAGGAGAATATTGGATTTATCGAGCTCGACATCGTCGTCCTTGAGCGATGTTGAGTTGATCCGCTTGTAGTGATTGTAGACCGAAACCGAGAGCGCCTTCTTGGCCTGTTCCTGACCGATGACATACTGGTCGAGAACGTCCTTGATCTCCTGGGGGGAGGGGACCTGGGTTATAGCCTCTGATACCTCGCGCTCTTCGTCTTCCGCCAGGATTTCGTTGCAAAGAGCAATACACTCATTGCAGATGTAAACAGATGGCCCGGAGATGAACTTTCGGACCGAATCCTTTGATTTCCCGCAGAAGGAGCAGCGGAGATGTTTATCCTGCGACATAGGCCCGGGTTTGCTGAGGAGGCGAGGGTCGATCCAGTGAACAACTAACAGGGGTTTTCTGCGCGGTCAAGCGGAAATCCTGCTGCCCCCGGATCCACTCATTTATCAAAGATAATGACCGGTCTTCCTTCGGGCATCATTTATTCCTGCAGCCGTTATCGGGAGACTGCCAACATCCAGCGGTCGAAACAGAGAGGAGGGCAAAATAGCTGGTAGTGGGGTCTGATAAGATTTTGTGTAATGGGTTGTGATGTCGTCGGTTCAGGGTACCCTCGACCCGCGACCTCATGACCCACTACACAAAACCCAGGAAACCCACGACCGGACGGCTTCAGGAAGGACGACGAACGCCCGGCTAGCGCTTTGCGAGCGCCTCTTCCATCTGACCCCGGTACGAGATCACGTTGTCGATCAGGCCATAGGCCTTTGCTTCCTCGGCTGACATGAAGCGGTCGCGGTCCATATCGCGCTCAATCTGCTCGACGGGCCGTCCCGTGTGCTTCGAGAACAGCTCGTTCATCTTGCCGCGCAGGTAGAGGATTTCCTTTGCCTGGATCTCGATATCGGCTG
>DASUXX010000396.1:0-8746 GCA_036377755.1 Gemmatimonadaceae bacterium | reverse complement strand
ACCCTGCCAACCTTCTGAGCATCGCACCCGCATTGTTGTTCAGTGTCGCCGTGTTGCTCATTGTCATCCGGCATTCGGTGCGGCGCTCATGGCATCTGTATGTCCGGGCCGCGACAGTCCCTGTGCTCGCGATTCCCGTTGCGATGGTGATTGGACACCCCGGTCTGGCTGCTGATCTCGAGACGCATCAGCTGCCACCACACAGGTTCACCCAGCAGGTGCCTGCTATGGACACAACTCTCCAGGGATTGCTGAGTGTCAACGGTGCAAAGCCGGCCGATTCCTATGTGAGAGTGGTCGACGGACGACTCCTTCTCCCTGCCTGGATCGGTGGGGATTCCAGTAAATCGCTAAGCGACCGCTCATGGCTGCCCAAACCGTTTGAGATCATCGGGTCGCTTCCGCCGTGGCGACGCGAAGTCTATCTCGAGCGCAATGCGAGGTCAGGGCAGGGAGGCTGGCTCATTCACAGCAAGTCGAGCCCGATGCTGCATTTCGACGAGAGACTTGCAGAGATCGAGAAATACTACGAGCCGACGAAGCACATCGAGCACGGCGACTGGATCATCTGGTACATGAAACCGCTTGCCCGGCCAGCGCAGACAGCCCAGCTTTCGGCGCGATGACAATCCCTCGATCCCCACGGGAAGAATCGCTCGATTCATCACGGCCGATGCTGTCCGTGGTGGTTCCGGTTTACAACGAGGAGCTGGTGCTCGAAGCGCTCCACTCGCGGCTGCTTCAGGTGCTCGGCCCATCGATTCCGTCGTTCGAGATTGTTTTCGTAAACGATGGAAGCCGGGATCTAACGGGTCAAATGGTCGATGCAATCTGCAAATCGGATCCGCGCTTCAAGGCGCTTCATTTCTCGAGGAATTTCGGGCACCAGGCAGCCGTTACTGCTGGATTGCATTCGGTAACTGGCAACATCGTCGTCGTGATTGACGCGGATCTCCAGGATCCGCCCGAGCTGATTCACGACATGATCGCAAAGTGGCGTGAAGGCTACGACGTCGTGTACGCGCAGAAGAAGCGTCGCGAAGGTGTGAATCCGCTCAAGAAAGTGGCGTACTACCTGTACTATCGCATTCTTGGAAGTCTCACCGATGTCGAGGTGCCGCCTGACACCGGTGATTTCTGCCTGATGGACAGAAAGATTGTCGACCTCCTGAACGCAATGCCGGAGCGCAACCGCTACGTGCGCGGACTGCGCGCATGGCTCGGCTTCAGGCAGACGGCAATCATGTTCGAGCGGCCTGCACGATTCGCTGGAGAGACGAAGTATCCATTCCGCAGGATGGTGGGCCTGGCTGTCGATGGAATCCTCGCTCTATCCAAAGCGCCACTGCGGCTTGCGATGTATTTCGGATTCACTGCATCGGCAGTGAGTCTCGGCCTCCTGATTTATTTCGTGCTCGAGCGGCTGTTCGGACATTCGAATCTTCCGCGCGGATGGGCATCGACGATCGCAGTGATCCTGTTCCTCGGCGGCGTTCAGCTCATCTGCCTTGGCGTCATTGGTGAGTTCATCGGACGCATTTATGACGAAGTGAAGCAGCGTCCGCTCTACATCGTCGGCCGCTCGACGGGGTTCTAGCGGGCCTTGCTTCCTGTCGCGGTCGGATCATCCGTCGTAGCGATCGTACTCGGGTTCATCTACTGGGCAGCACGAATCGGTTTCCCTGCGCCGCTGCTGCCAATCATGAGCTCGATTGGCGTCGCCCTTGTTCTCATAAATCTTCCTGTGATTCTCGCGCGCCTGCTGCAACGACGCGACGGCGAGACCGAATGGTATCGATCGTACTCGTTCATCTGGCTGATCACGCTCTCGCTCGTTGCCGGCTTCGGGCGATTGGTAGTAGAGGCGCCATTCAACTTCGCATCGACATTTGTAATACTCGGAGCGATTGCGTTCGTGATCGTGCTCGCCGGCTGGGTGCGCCAGACGTCATTCGGAAAAGCGGTGTTGCTCATCGCTGCCAGCAGCTGGTTTGGGACGTGGACGGCAGGAGTTGTATGGGGGCGGATCTACAAGAGTCCGCTCTTCATGGAAATGCTCATTGCAAACGGCATCGTCCATCACGACGGAGTAACACTCGCTGCCCTCGGCAACATGCTCCGCACGTATCACTCAGCAAGCATGGGACTCGATGGCGTTCCGTACATGGCGTATCACTGGGGAACGCCCTGGCTGTTTGCGCAGCTCTCGAACATCACATCGCAATCAGTGCTCGAGTTTTATCAGCTTGGTTATCCGGTCACGATGATTCCGCTCTTCTTTGGCGGTGTGCTCGCGTTCGCAGTGCAGATGAGAAGAGGCCGCCCGTCGAACGGATTCTTTGTCCCGGCAATCTTCATCTGTGCGACGATGGGACTGATACCCGTTACTGGCCTGGATGCACTCGGAGTGTGGACTTCGAATCTGACGATATCCGAGTCCTACGCAGTGGCAGTACCATTTGGGTTGATGCTGCTTGCTACGGTTGTTGAGTTCTGGCGGCAGCGCGGCGATCTCGTTCTCAATGACAAGGCAACGCTGATCGACTTTGCGTTCCTGGCATTGTTCCTCGCCGGCGGTCTTGTCGCCCTCGGGTACATCAAGATCTCGTTCATGATCCTTGGCTTCGCTGCAGCAGGCTTTGCAGGACTGAGAGTTGGTGCGTGGAGGCGCTGGCCGCTCCTTTTGATCGGCGTCTGGATGGCAATCTGGATTGCCTTCACGTATCAGCGTGTATCTCTGGCTGCCCACCGCGAAGGGATAGTACCACTCGACTTCCTGAAGGCGTTCGTGCCCCAGGTATGGTGGCCATTCTTTGTTCTCACGCAGCTCTTCTGGTCACTGCTGTTCATCGTTCTGAGATTGCGGGAGGAGAATGCGCGTACCATCGGCGATCTCGTCGAGCTGATCAGGAAGCGGCGCATTCTCGATGTCGAGATCGTAGCCGCCGTCGCGCTGCTTGGAATCCTTCCAGGATTTGTGCTGCACATCGATGGCGGCTCAGCTTTCTACTTCTCCGATATTCAACGCTGGCTTTCAGTGGGCCTGTTGCTCGCAGGTGCGGGCACACTATTACCGCAGCTTCGCACGCCGAGCTTCAGGAAGCTCGCAACCATTGGAATTGTCTTTGTCGCTCTGCCCTTCGCCGTCTCGATCGTACGCAACTCGATCTACTGGCCGGTAAAAATGCTGAAGGCAAATGTCGAGCTCCGTCACTCGCTGTATCCCGCAGCTGAGCGCGCATCGATTGTACCGGGACTTCGCTCGCTGCCCAAGCTCACTAACAGCACAAAGCTCGAGGCGGGGCTGAAGGCAGCGGAGAATTACAATCCGGTGAACAGTCTTCTCCAGCTTTCGCGAATGCCGCTCGATGAAAAGCGGCACACCGCGATATTCGTCCCGCAATCGGAGACAAAGTACTGGAACATCCTGAAGCGCCCGAGCGCATGCGCCTTCAGCGGATTCGTTGTTCCATCGCTGACAGGTATTTCCATGATCGATGGAATGCCGGCGGCGGATTGTCACCTGAGCCCGTATTACGGATTGAGCCTCTTCGAGAAACGCACGCGGCCGCAGACGCCGGAGGACATGACTGCGGAGAGACTTTGTGAGCGCGCGGTGCGGCTTGGCTTCAACCGCGTTATCGAGATTGGCGCTGATCCAGAAGGTCGCATCGCTCCACGGCGCCTGTTCGAATGCACACACAGTTGACGGACACCCGTGACGCACGGGAAACCGGAGTTGTCTTTGCGAGCAGCGTTGCGACTGTGCTTGCGGCGCTCTACTGGATCTCGCGGATCGGATTCGCCAATCCAGTTTTTCCCGTCGCGTACTCACTGGGTTTGTCACTGTTTCTCATTGCTGCGCCACTGTGGATGGCGCGCTCAACTGCATGGTGGGGATCGCAGTCGTTCCTGACAATCGCATGTGTCGTCCTCACGATGCTGCTTGGAATGGTCGCAGAATCCACAGGGTTGAATGCGATCCCGATAATTGCACTTGGCGGTGTCCTGCTTGCGGCGATCACGCTGCTCAGATGGCTGGGCAAGGGAACACCTGCACGCTCACTTTTGTTCGTGTTCGGTGTGTGCGTCTTCGCTGTCTGGTGCGCCGGCGTGATCTGGGGCTCGCGATACAAGATGCCGCTGTTCTGGGAAACGATGTCGTACAAGGCGAACATCCACCACGACACGTTCTATTACGCGAGCATGGCGAACATGATGGACACGTACGGTGTGCCCAGTACCGGGCTCGACGGCATTCCGCTCGTGAGATACCACTATGGATCGGCGTGGCTCTTCGACCAGTGGTCGCATCTGCTCGGCATCGATGTACTGACGTTTTATTCGCTGGGATATCCGCTTATTGTGCTGCCGCTTTTCTTTGCGGCGCTGCTTCAATTGTCGGTCGAGCTTGGCGCAAAACTCCGGAATGACTGGATGGGATGGATTTTGTTTCTCGCTGCAACGGTGGGATTCATTCCGACGGTCGCACTCAATGCACTCGCAGTATGGAATTCGAATGCATTCATATCTGAGTCGTACCTGATGGGGATGCCGGTGTTCTTCCTGACTCTTGCGACGGCTGTGGCGTTCTATCGCGAAAAGAAAGCAGGGAGGAGCGCCCTGATCTTCTTCATTTTGTTTGTCCCGCTCATTCTCTCGGCGCTTGGCTTCCTGAAGATCTCGATGATGCTTCTCGCACTCGCTGCCGGAGGTTACATCGCGCTGCGTGACCGTCTCTATAGACAGCCGATGGTACTTTTATCGGCGTTGATCGCGCTCGCGAGCGTCGGGATTACATACCACTACGTGTCATTGCCTGCGCAGAATGGTGGAATCTCTCCGTTGCACTTCATGCGTTACGATGCGCGCGAGGGCTGGCAGCAGTTCTTTCCACTGATCCATCTTCTGTGGACGTGGGTATATGTCGGCGCGCGCCTGTGGGAAGAGCGGATCGCGGATATCTCATCGCTTCGGTCGTCACTGCGTCAGCATAAGCTGACAGATGTCGAAATCCTGCTGCTCGTCGCGATTCTTGGATTCCTTCCGGGTGAGATCGTTTCGATTCATGGTGGATCGGCAGTCTATTTCTCCGACGTCCAGCGCTGGCTTGCGCTGAGCTTCATTCTGGCGCGCAGCCCGGTATGGTTGCGTGTGTGGCGCGAGCGACGCCCGTCTCGTGACGAGCGCACCACTGAATCGGGAGTGCGCGGATGGAAGCTTTCAACGTTGCTGATGATATTCGTTGCTGCGCCCTTTGTCGTCACACTCTTTGTGAACCTGGCGCAGTGGCCCGTGAGGGCCATTCGAGCAAACATCACCACAAGGCACGAGCTGGCTCAGACGCCCAGGGAAGCGACTTACTATCCCATCGTTACGGCATTGCGTGATATCTCCCGGCTCCCTGAATCGGAGCGAAAGCAATCGCTGCTGTTCATCCCGCAATCGAACAGACAATACTGGTCGATGTTCACCGCCGATGGCCGCTGCACGTATACGCCCCTCATCGCCCCCGGCATTGCTTCAGTTGCGATGCTCGATGGTATGCCGAGTGCTGGATGCGAGGTCACAGATCAGTACAACATGACCATGTATCAGGCACGCAAGCGTCCACAGCTCCCTGAGGATATGAGCAGTGAAAGGCTGTGCGAGAAGGCGCGGGCAAAGGGGTTCAAGGAAGTGATCGTTCTCGAGGCTCCCGGACAGGAAATTCCTCGCCGCCGCCGTATCGACTGCTATCTTCACACGTCATGATCGAGACTCTGAAATCGGGAGATCAGCTCCTTGCAGTGATAGTCTCCGGCAGGTTCCGCGAGCCGGGGATCCACTTCTTCACGCCGAATGATCTGTCGCAGCAGCTCGCATACATGCGACACCCTGCGGGGAAGGTGATCGATCCGCATGTGCACAACCCCGTGGCGCGCAACGTTCACTACACGCAGGAAGTTCTTCTCATCAAGAAGGGTAAGCTCCGCGTCGATTTCTATAACGACCGGCAGCAGTATCTCGAGAGTCGCATTCTCGAGGAAGGCGATGTGGTTCTTCTCGCAACCGGCGGCCACGGCTTCGAGGTGCTCGAGGAGATCGAGATGATCGAGGTCAAGCAGGGGCCTTACGCAGGTGACCAGGACAAGACGCGATTCACCGGTGTCGCCCGTGATCGCATTACCGTAAAAGAATAGCCCGCATCACCCGTGATTGACGGACAGCGCGTGATGGTCGTTCTGCCCGCGTATAACGCAGGGCGAACGCTGGAGAAAACAATCGCCGAGATTCCGATGAAGCTCGTCGATGAGCTGTTGCTCGTGGACGATGCGTCGGGCGACGACACCGTTGAGGTTGCGCACCGTCTTGGAATTCCCGTCGTGGTTCATCCGAAGAATCGCGGCTACGGCGGCAATCAGAAGACCTGTTACACCGAGGCACTCAAGCGCGGAGCGGACATCGTGACGATGCTGCATCCCGACTACCAGTATTCGCCAAAGCTGATCGAGGCGATGCTGCCGCTTGTTGCATCACGGCAATTCGACATCGTACTCGGCTCGCGAATTCTCGGGGAAGGGGCGCTTGCCGGCGGAATGCCGCGCTATAAGTAC
The DNA here is from genome assembly GCA_036377755.1 of Gemmatimonadaceae bacterium. Classification (GTDB taxonomy): domain Bacteria; phylum Gemmatimonadota; class Gemmatimonadetes; order Gemmatimonadales; family Gemmatimonadaceae; genus UBA4720. The sequence continues at coordinate 2,150 of DASUXX010000396.1, read as the reverse complement.
GTCTCGAACCGGCTGCTCACTGCGTTCGAGAATGTGTTTCTCGGTCTCAAGCTGTCGGAGTACCACACCGGTTATCGAACATTCAGGAGCGAAGTGCTGGCAAAGCTTCCTCTCAACGAATGCTCCGACGATTTCGTCTTCGACAACCAGATTCTCGCGCAGGCGGCGATGTTCGGTTATCGCATCGGCGAGATCTCGTGCCCGACGAAATATTTCCCTGAAGCGTCGTCGATCAATTTCCGGCGATCTGTCGTGTATGGAGCTGGTGTTCTCAAGACGTCGCTGCAGTACCGCCTTCACCGCACCGGGTTGAAGCGCGACCCGCTTTTCGATCCTGAAGGCCGCAAGCTTCTCGCGGCTGACTAGCCGATGAAAAAGCGCGAGGCGCTGCTGCTCGCTGCGTACATAGTGATGATCGCGATCGTTGCGACGTATCACGAGATGTGGCGCGACGAGGTGCGGGCGTTCTCGGTTGCTATTACGTCGCCGTCGTGGTCGGCAATGATGAGCAACCTTCATGGCGAAGGTCATCCTGCCCTCTGGTACGTGATCCTGCGTATTGGATACGCTCTCACCCATTCCAATCTCGTGCTGCCAGTTACGGCGGCCCTGATCGGGGTCGCGACTGCCGCGCTGATTCTATGGTATGCGCCGTTCCCGCTGCTGGTGCGTGCTCTCGCCGTATTCGGAGCGTTCATCGGATACGAGCTGACGATCAACGCGCGTAATTACGGTATCGGCGTCCTCCTGATCGTTGTTGCGTGTATCGCGTATCGCTATCGGGCGAATCGCCCATGGCTGCTCGGGATATCACTTGCACTTCTTGCGAATACGAGTGTTCACGCTGCGCTGGCCGCGTCATTGATCCTGGCCTATTGGATTTTCGACACGCTGCGCTCCCGTGACGGCAGATCTCCATGGACGATCGCTGCGATTGGATCGGTCGCACTGGTGATCGCCGGAATCATCGTCGCAATCGTGACATCGCGCCCGAATCCCGAGATGGCGTTCGCGATGGGATTGCAGAATCTCGATGCGATGAAGATTCTGCGAACGATTTTTACAGATCCCGGTAAGGCGCTGCTTGGATTCAACGATGCGAACGTCGCAGCAACGGGAGAGTACCCCTGGCGGATGACTCCAATCTCGCCGCAGCTGGGGTCGCGGATTCTCGTCGATGCTGCGCTGCTCTGGCTTGCGTTTCATATGCGGAGAAGTGTGCGCGCGCTGGCGTTCATCGTTGTGGCGATCATCGCATTCGAGATCGTGTTCAGGAACGTGTATACCGCCGGATTGCGTCATGAGGGATTGCTGCTCTTCCTGATTTTCGGATTCTGCTGGATGGACGCGGAGAGTCGTCCCACCGAGCTGCGAGCTGTAACATCACGGCGACTTGCGACAGGGCTGCTTCCGTTGTTCGTGATGCAGTCGCTTGCACTGCCGATCCTTGTTCACCGGGCAGTGAGGTATCCGCAGTCTGTCTCGAAGAATTACGGTTCGTTCCTGCGCTCGCATCGGGAGTTCAATAACGCGATTCTTGCGGCTGAGCCGGACTTCCTGATGGAGGCGATGCCGTACTATGTGGGGAACCGGATCTATATGCCCCGCCAGCGCGAGTTCAGTCGTGTTGTGCTTTTCGATAAGGGAGCAAGGCGTCAGAAGATTCTGACGTTATCAGAGCTGGCTGCGCGGATGGATAGTGTCGCATGCGCCGAGCGAGCACCCGTGCTCCTTGCGATGGGCAAGCCGGCAGCGAGTACGAGGGAGGGTGAGGCTCCTGTTCCTTACGATGCTCTTTTCCGGTGGACTAAGGACGAGATGAGAGCGCTCCGTGAGCGGTATCCTGTGGTCGCAAATTTTCCAAGGGCGACGACGGATGAGATATATCGTGTGTATCTCGTGAATCCGGAATGTTCCGGAAAATCTTAGCCGCATGGACGAGCCTCTTTTCTTCGGATCGGCCGGATGACCCGGATTCCTTCTGAGTAAATAGACGGATGCTGGCTCAATGATTTTTTTGTTTTTAACCTTAAAGTCCGGTTCCCTGAGCCAGCCTCTGCATCGTTTCAGTGAAGGAATCCGGGTCATCCGGCCGATCCGAAGAAAAGAGGCTCGTCCATGCGGCTAAGATTTTCCGGAACATTCCGGAT
>DASUXX010000395.1:0-8048 GCA_036377755.1 Gemmatimonadaceae bacterium | reverse complement strand
TTACGAAGATCTGCCTTCATTGCTGCGACGTATGCCTTCTCCTTCGTGTTCGCGAACTTCGGAATCGCAATCGCGGCAAGAATACCGATGATGACGACAACGATGAGAAGCTCGATCAGCGTGAAACCCTTTTTCTTCTGTACCATTTTCTTGCTCCTGAGAGATTGTTCGGCGTTGGGATCAACGCTTCGTGACCGGGGGTAAGGCAGGGTGCGGGCCTCGGCGTTGGTACGCTGTTAAGTCATTGCAGCATAAGCACTTGGACAAAACCGCAACGCTCGAAAAAAGCTCAACAGGTACCGCATTTTGCAATGAACGTTGCATTTTGCAACTGTTGGCGCGGTGGGAACGGCACGCGCCCTTCCAAGCTGGTGAGGCCTAGGCTGCTTCGAACTTCGAGAGCTTGCGATGCAGCGTCGATGCATCGATTCCAAGCACTTCTGCAGCGCGCATCTTGTTTCCGCCCTCGCTGCGCAGAACCCACATTATGTAGGCCCGCTCGATTGCATCGAGAGACGGATTGCGAATGATGCGGTCATCTACCAGGTGCTCACGCTTTCGTTCGCGGATCTTGTCGGGAAGCGCTGCCGGCATGATCACTCCGCCGCTCGCAAGGATCACCGCGCGCTCGATAGCGTTCTCGAGCTCGCGAACGTTTCCGGGCCAGAGGTAATCCTGCAGCGTCTGCGCAGCTTCCGCACTCAGCGTCTTTGGCTCTTCGCCACGCTTCCGGGCTATTTCAGCGAGGAACGATTCCGCAAGCAACGGAATGTCGTCGCGTCGCTCACGCAGCGGAGGAATCTCGATCGAGATGACATTGAGACGATAGTACAAGTCACTGCGGAAATTTCCGCGCGCGATTTCTTCGTCGAGCTTCCGGTTTGTCGCTGCAATGAGACGCGTGTTGATCGGCAGCGCCTCAGTTGCTCCAACAGGAATTACTTCCTTGTGCTGAAGCACGCGCAGGAGCTTTACCTGCGTTGCGGCAGTTGTCTCGCCGATCTCGTCCAGAAAGAACGATCCCTCTTCTGCAGCAGAGAACAGCCCGGACTTGTCCTTCACCGCACCGGTGAACGATCCCTTAACGTGACCGAACAGCTCGCTCTCGAGAAGACTCTCGGGGAGCGCACCGCAGTTGATCGACACGAATGGACCCGAGCAACGCGACGAGAGCTCGTGAATGTATCGTGCAACGACTCCCTTGCCTGTTCCCGACTCACCCTGAAGCAGCACGGTCGAATCACTTGCTGCGACAGTCTCGGCAACGCTCAGGATGTCCAGCCACGCGCGATTATTTCCTATCGGACGAACTCCGACATCCCGCTTCTTGATCTCGCGCTTGAGCGCCCTGTTTTCCGTCTTGAGCTGACGATGCTCGGCAGCTCTCCTTACAATCGCGACGAGCGCGTCGTTTTGAAACGGCTTCTGCACATAGTGAAACGCGCCGTCGTTCACGGCGGATATCGCTGACTGCAAGGAAGCCTGGGCGGTCATCAGGATCACGGGAATATCGGGATCGTGCGCCTTGGCCGCAGAAAGAACATCGAGCCCGGTAAAACCGGGCATGCGTATGTCGGAGATGATGATGTCGGGACCGATCGCGGCAATCTGATCGATTCCCTGTTTGCCGCCGAATGCTACGTGAGCAGCGAATCCTTCGTTCTTGAGCAGGATGCGAAGTGTATCGACAATCGCGGACTCGTCATCGATTATGAGTACTGTCGGCCGCGTTTCCTGAGCTTGCATTCGTCGAGGTTTGTCGTGTTTTCGGGAGAACGATTGTGAAGCGCGTCTCTTCGCCCGGCGCACTCACGGTGATGATTCCGCCATGAGCCTGAACAGCGCGCTGGACTATCGAAAGCCCCAACCCGCTGCCGCCTTGCTTAGTGGTGACGAAGGGATCGAACAATCGGTCACGAATTTGTGGCGCTATTCCGGGCCCCTGGTCCGTCACGAGGATCCCGTATGCGCCCCCCGAAAACTCCTCTGCACCCTCAGGAAGCTGATGCTGTTCCAGCTCGCCGCCCTCTATCAGTACGTCGCGATTCGGCGGCGAGGCCTGCACCGCGTTGAGAAGGAGATTGAACACCGCGCGATGAAGAAGATCCTCGTCTCCGTCGATTGTCATCGGTGTTTCCGGGAACTGGTCTACGATGTGAACACCGTCGGCAATCCCGGGTTGCGAGCTCACGAGATGCGCGGCGTTTTTTGAAACTGCCGCAAGGTCCACCGTTTCCACGCGCGTCATCCCTGCGCGGGCGAAATCGAGAAACTCCGTCAACACTCGGGAGAGCCTGTCAGATTCACGCTGGACGAGCGCGCTCAGGATCTTTTCGTCATCGGACGCCCGCGGCATCTTCGAGAGCTGTTCAACCGCGCTGCGTATGGAAGCGAGAGGATTCTTGATCTCGTGTGCGATCGAGGCGCTCATCTCCGCAATTCCTTCGAGGCGCTCAGCTCTTATCACGAGCTGTCGCATGTCGGCCTCGCGCAGCCTGAATTCTGCCAGCTCTGCAGCAAGACTTTCACTCGCAGCGCTCGCTGCTCTCAGTTTCGCCGAGATTATTCCGCTTACAAGCGCTACTATGGTGAAGACCAGCAGGTGAATGAGCAGGCCGACATCTGCTTCCCCACCGTGAAGCAGCATCGCATCCGCGAAGTAGAGAACCATCCCCAGGCTTGCGACCAACGGCACGCCCGATGGAGCGGTGAGCAGCGCGCTTACCGCGATGACCAGGATATACAGAGGCGCAAGCTGCGAATGGCCATCGGTCCACGTCACGTGAACTGCTGCTGTGACGAGGAGCATGTCGAACGCGACCTGGAGATACAGGAACGATGGGCCTGGAGTGTGGCCCGTCAGGTCGGTCCAGACGAACGACGCGAGTGTGAATGCGATTGCCGAGACGAGTGCGAGCGAAACAATCGTCCCGGCGGAGTCTGCACGGCCGATTCCGGCTGCTACCGCAGACAGGAACAGCCCCGTCGCGAGAGCGAGACGACCCGTATACAGCCCGCGCAGCACCCGGCGCGGGTTGAAGTTCATCGGCTTTTCGCGCGCTTGAGTCGCGATCTGCTGCTCCAGAGTGGCCTAGGCGGGTGCAAATTGGGCTGGACGCCCCGTTCAGTCAATTCCGCGCCACTACTATATAGATTTAGGCGATATGAATCTTCTGGCCCTGCAAGGGGCTCCGACCGAACACCTTGGCGCCGGTGAAATTGCAACGCGCTTTGGTGTCGTTTTGCTTCTGGTTGCCCTCAACGCTTTTTTCGTTGCTGCCGAATTTTCGCTCGTCGCCGTGCGTCGAAGCCGGATCGACGAGATGGCCGAGGCGGGCGACAGCGCAGCCCGAAATGTTCAGAAAGCGCTCGATCACCTCGACCGTTATATCGCCGGCACTCAGCTCGGAATAACGATCGCCTCACTCGCGCTTGGATGGGTGGGTGAGCCCGCGATCGCAGTTCTGATAGATGGAATCCTTGGAATATTCGGATTACCTCCCGCGCCCGAGGGCGTGCACAGTGGTGTGGCGCTCGCGTTTTCGTTTTTCCTTCTGACATTTCTTCACATCGTTCTCGGCGAGCTCGCGCCAAAGTCTGTTGCGCTTGTGAATCCTGAGGGAGTGTCGAAGCTCATCGCCACCCCGCTCCGTCTGTTCTCGCGGGTGATGGCTCCGTTGATCTGGATATTCAATGGCGCCGCAAACTCGATGCTTCGCCTCTTTGGAATCTCACCTTCGAGTGAAGTTCACAGTCACTCGCCCGATGAGCTGCGCCTGCTCGTAATGCAGGCACGCGCTCACGGCACACTCGACGAGTCAGACAGCGCAATGCTCGCAGGCGTCTTCGATTTTCACGAGAAGAAAGCACGCGATGTCATGCGGCCGCGCACGGATGTGGTTGCGCTCAGCATCGATGCAACAGAAGACGAGGTTTGGAAGATCATTCGCGAAGAGCGATACTCGCGATATCCGGTGTATCGCGATTCACTCGACGACATGGTCGGAGTTTTCCTCGCCAAGGATCTCTGGCTCAACGAGAGCACAAGGCCGTTCTCGCTCGCGGAGTTCACTCGCGAGCCATTGTACGTGCCCGACTCGCGGCCAGCTGAAAAAGTTCTCGATGACCTGCGGCGCACGCGCGCGCACATGGCAGTGGTGCTCGACGAATACGGTGGAACTGCCGGCATCATCACCATGGAAGATCTCATCGAGGAAGTGATCGGTGACATCTCCGATGAATATGACATGGCCTCACGCACTGCGATCGAATCCAACGGCGTTCTCGAGCTCGATGGAACCATGTCGCTCATCGACGTGCGATCAGATCACCGCGTCCAGATTCCCGAAGGTGACTGGACGACACTCGGTGGCTATGCATTCGCGCAGCTTGGAAGGCTTCCCAGAATGGGTGACCGCGTGACGGTGCCCGGCGGCGAGCTGGAAGTGATCGCGATGGATGGACGCCGCATCGCAGCATTGCGTGTGCATCGCGCGCATCCAACTCCGTCGGCCTCAATCGAAGCGCAAGCCGCGAGCGAAAAAAGATAACAAGCAAGCACGACCCGTACGCTGCGCTCCGCTTTCGTGACTTCCGGCTGTTCCTCTTTGGCCGGATGCTTGGCGTCATCGGCTGGCAGATGCTCCAGGTTGCACTGGGATGGGAGCTTTACGAGCGCACGCATTCGGCGCTTGCTCTCGGACTTGTAGGACTGGTAACGGCTATCCCGGTTGTAGTCCTTGCACTTCCTGCCGGGCATCTCGCAGACCGGATGGATCGCAAGAAGATCGTCATCGCGGCGCAGATGGTATTTGTCTCGATGTCGCTCTCGCTTTCGTTCTTGTCGCACATTGCGGGTCCGATAGCGCTGATTTTCGCGATTCTTCTCGTGCGTGGGACAGCGCAGGCATACAACAATCCGGCACGCTCCGCATTGCTTCCACGACTTGTTCCCGCTGACGTCTTCGCCAATGCGGTCACATGGTCGAGCAGTGGCTTTCAGATCGCAGCGGTTGTGGGACCGGCAATCGGTGGCGCTGTCATCGCCATCGAGCATCGAGCAACGTGGGCATACCTCATCGATGCTGCGCTCACCACAACGTACATGTTCATGCTCATCGCGATACGCGGTGATCTCGTTCCAAAATCGGAAATCAGCACGGCCACCCTCAAGCCGCGCGAGCGCATGACATTCAAGTCACTCGGCGCAGGAATGCGTTTCGTCTATGAAACGAAGGTCATCCTTGCGGCGATTACGCTCGACCTTTTCGCGGTCTTGTTTGGTGGAGCCACCGCGCTGCTTCCGATATTCGCCAAGGACATCCTGCAGGTTGGTCCCGAAGGTCTTGGATGGCTGCGTGCTGCACCGTCGGTCGGCGCTCTCGTCGTGATGCTTACAATCGCGCATCGCCCACCGATGCAGCGAACCGGATGGTCTTTGATTCTGTCTGTTGCCGGCTTCGGCCTCGCGACGATCATCTTCGGCTTGTCGCGGTCGTTCTATCTATCGATGGCGATGCTGCTGCTGCTCGGTGGACTTGACGGAATCAGCATGGTTATTCGCGGGACGCTGGTACAACTATGGACGCCTGACGAGATGCGCGGTCGGGTGTCTGCAGTGAACAGTGTCTTCATCGACATGTCGAACGAGCTTGGCGGATTCGAGTCAGGCGCTCTTGCCGCGGCGGTAGGCCCGGTTGTCGCTGTCGTCGGCGGAGGAATAGGAACTGTTATCGTCGTCGCTTCTGTCGCCTGGGCCTGGCCCGAGCTGCGAAAGCTCGGACCTATGACTCCGCCTGCATTACGTTAGCGAGGCCCTTCAAAGTATCACGGTCCATTCTGTGACCACCTTCGAACGTCACGTAACGATACGGAATGGAATGAGCAGCAAGAACTTCACGGTATTTCTCGATCATTCCGGAATCTGCGTACTGATCGCGAGTGCCATGCACGAGCACGAGCTCTACTTCGCGAAAGAACGCTGCAGCATCGTTTAGATCGGAATCGCTGGCGAGCAAAGAGCCCCACATCAGCAGCCGGTCGACGCGTGACGTCCCGCGTGTTACCCAGCGATTCGCTGTCGCGCCACCCTGCGAAAACCCGAGCACGGTGACCGACACTTTGCTGTGACCGATATCTCCCATGACCTCGGCATAGAGATCATCGAGATATCCGACGTAATCAGAGATTTCTGTCTCGCGGTCTTCGCGTGTCATCCAAGTCGCAGCGACTCTTGACTCGGGCCCGTGAACTTCAGGAGCGGTGCTGACGTAATATCTGGATAGCGCTTCGGGAACGACTAAAAGGCGGCGCCGCTCCGCAATAATTTCGAACTCGCGCGCAAAATCCGCAGCAAGCTGGCCATAGCCGTGACATGCAAACCACACATCATCGATGTCAGGGCCGGGTGTGCCGAGGACGTAGTAGCGGGCAGTACGAGTTACTGCGATGTGGCGTTCTTCTATCACAGAACTCGAATCTTATCTTGTAAATTGAACGATGCAAACTTCAATGGGCGAGACGGGAATAAATTCGCGTAGGGCGTTCGCCGTCGTCCGTCGGGCGTTGTCCGTTCTCAACGGAGGACGGCGTACGCATGACGGCGGACGCCGAACGCGAGTGGCAATGATACTTGCATTGTCAATGTTTGCTGCGTGTGATGTCTCCGAGGACCAGGAGGTCGCAATCGGGACGGAGACTTCGAGAGAGATACAATCCCAGCTCCCGATAATCAGCGATCCCTATATCACGAGCTATATCAACGAGCTCGGCGACACCATCGCGAGCCACACCAGCCGGGCGGACCTCGACTGGCATTTCTTCGTCGTCAATTCGCATCAGATAAATGCATTCGCGCTTCCGGGTGGATACATCTACGTCAATCGCGGATTGATCGAAGCGACTGATCGCGCAGACCAGCTCGCGGGTGTGCTCGGCCACGAAATCGGTCATGTGATCCAGCGTCATTCAGTAAAGCAGATGCAGAATCAGCAGAAGGTTGGTGCCGTTGCATCGATTGCATGCACACTCACCAATCTTTGCGACAGCGAGCTCGGTCAGGCGGCGGTCAACATTGGCGGGACTGCGGTAATCGCGCGCTACAGCCGAGCCGATGAGCTGGAGGCCGATTCGGAAGCGGTGGAGAATGTCCTCAAGGTCAACATCGATCCTGAAGGAATTCCATCGCTCTTCGAAGTGCTGATGGAGCAGCGACAGAGAGAGCCGACAATTGTCGAAGGATGGTTCTCAACACATCCCCTCGAGGAATCGAGAATCGATCACTCCCGCGTGCTGATCGAGCGATCGGGAGCAGACCGGGCGGCAGGGCTCATGCAGGACATTCCGAGCTATGCTGAATTCAAGCGGCGCGTCGCGTCGATGCCGGAGCCACGCGCAGCTCCGGCACAACGCTGATCAGGCGAAGGCGAAGATCACTCCAAGCAGTCCAAGCATCGTGATCTGAAGAAGCAGCATATAGGAGAAAAGAAGAGCTGCGAATTTGATCGCGGTCCGCCTTCGCGGCTCTCCATAAACTTTTCTCAGTGAAACGAACAGATACACGAGAATCCATATCGGGACGACGATGTCGAGGGCATCCGGTAAGGCGAGCGCGAGCGCACACGCTTGCCCGCGAGGTATTCCTTTGTGAGCAGCCCTGGCTTGCTGAGGAGCTTCCAGAGAGTGGTCGGGACTTTGGTCTCGAGCCCGACCTGTTCAGCGAGGAAATCCTTCGCGAGACGCTTGAGTGATACCCGAAGCTCGTTGTCTTCCTGCCCGCAGTGTGAACAGAAGGGACCGGCGAGCTCCGCGCCGCAGTTGAGGCAGCGCGGAGCTCCGCCCTCAGAGCTCATTTACGCTACTGCTGAGAATCGATGCCAAACGGATCGCCCGGCGGCGCGCGCAAGGCAGGTGTCGGCGACGGAAGCTCCTGACGCTCGAGCCATCGATTGAAATCGGCGGCAATCGCAGCCCAGTGCGCGCGCTCCATTTCCGCGCCACGTGACGACAACGAACGCGCACGTCCGCGCAGCTCCGCCATCTTGAGCTCC
>DASUXX010000394.1:0-4617 GCA_036377755.1 Gemmatimonadaceae bacterium | reverse complement strand
AGTATGTCGTTCACGGATTCACGCACAAGCCCGATACTGCGACACGAGGCGACACGCTCATCATCAATCCCGGCGAAGCGTGCGGCTGGCTGACAGGTGCGTGCACCGCGGCGATTCTGGATCTGGATACCGGTGAGGTAGAAATTCTCACGGTATGAACAGCCGCATCCTGATACTCGACTACGGCTCGCAATACACCCAGCTGATTGCGAGGCGGGTGAGGGAAGCGCGCGTGTATTCGGAGATTCATCCACCAACGCGAAGTGTTGACTGGGTTCGCGAGTGGAAGCCCACTGGAATCATACTGAGCGGCGGACCGAATTCGGTGTACTGGGAAAACGCGCCCCTCGCAGAACGCGAGCTATTCGATGTCGCACCGATACTCGGCATCTGCTACGGCATGCAGATGATTGGATATGTCGAAGGCGCAGAAGTGAAGCGAGCGGGCCGGCGTGAATACGGGCGCGCAGAAGTTACGATCACCGAGCCCAATGGATTGTTCAGCGGCTTCGGGGGCGGAGAGCAGATCTCTGTATGGATGAGTCATGGCGATCATGTCGAGACTCCGCCGAAAGGATTTCTCGCTACGGCATCGAGCAATGGAAATCCGCTCGCTGGATTTCGTCATGAGACCAAGCCGATTCATGCGATTCAGTTCCATCCCGAGGTTGCACACACACCGCGCGGCAGCGAGATCATCTCGAATTTTCTGTTTGGCATATGCAAAGCGGAACCGGATTGGACAACGGGGGCATTCATCGAGGATGAAGTCGCACGAATCCGGCGCGAGGTTGGCGATGCAAATGTCATCTGCGGACTGTCGGGCGGAGTCGATTCTGCAGTTGCTGCAGCGCTTGTGCATCGCGCGATTGGAGATCAGCTCACGTGCATCTTCGTCGACACCGGCCTGCTGCGGATGCACGAGCGCGATCAGGTGGAGCGTACGTTCCGCGCGAACCTCGGCATCGATCTCGTCACGGTGCGCGCCGAAGACCGATTCCTCGGCGCATTGGCGGGCGTCGATGATCCCGAGAAGAAGCGCACGATCATCGGCCACACGTTCATCGACGTGTTCGAGGAAGCTACTGCGAAGGAGGGAAGCAATGCATCCTTCCTGGTGCAGGGAACACTCTATCCCGACGTGATCGAATCGTCGTCACCGTTTGGTGGTCCGTCAGTGACAATCAAGACGCATCACAACGTTGGTGGCCTGAAGCCTGGAATGAAGTTCAAGCTGATCGAGCCGCTGCGTGAGCTGTTCAAGGATGAAGTGCGCCGTGTTGGACGTGAGCTTGGATTGTCAGAGGAAATGGTAGGCCGTCATCCATTCCCCGGGCCCGGTCTCGCGATTCGGGTTCTTTCAGATGTCACTCGTGAAAAGCTCGATGTTCTTCGTGCAGCCGACGCGATCTATCTCGAAGAGATTCGCTCAGCAGGATTGTATGACACGATCTGGCAGGCGTTCGCTGTTCTGCTTCCGGTGCGAAGCGTAGGTGTGATGGGAGATGAGCGAACGTATGAGAACGTTCTTGGACTGCGAGCTGTAACATCAACGGATGGCATGACTGCCGATTGGTTCCCGTTCCCCTATGATGTTCTCGCGCGTATTTCCGATCGGATCGTCCGTGAGGTCGCAGGAATCAATCGTGTAGTTTACGATGTCTCCTCAAAACCTCCCTCCACTATTGAGTGGGAATAAACCGTCGCCCAAATCGTTTTCAGGACTGCGGATTACGAATTACGGATCTTCGCGGTCTGAGGGTTACGGACTGTGCGGCCTCAGGACTAACTGCCATCGACGATCGACGACTAAGTCCGAACTGAGGAGATCGAGGGGTGAGGAACCGGCCCCCATTCTCAGCCACGAATTGGCCGCCCAAATTCCGCGTTCCTCAGTCTCCGCAATCCGCAATTAGTCGTCGATCGTCGATGGCAGTTAGTCCTGAGGCCGCACAGTCTTCGATTCGAAGTCCGCGAAGATCCGAAATTCGAAATCCTCGATCACTTCCGAGGGCTATACGCCTTTTTCTTCGAGAAGCGCCATGAACTGCGATGGCTCGGTGAGGCTGAAGAGGCGATCGGGCACGTCGGGCTCCTTTGAGAACTGCGCGATCTTTCCGAGCACCGGCAGATACTGATTCGAGACTTCGAGCGGCGGAGCGACGATCAGGAAAAAGAAGTTCACTGGCTTCTCGTCGATCGCCTTGAAATCGAGCCCGCCACTTTTGCGGCCGAATGCAACGCGCAGCTTATTCACGACAAGCGAGCGGCAGTGGGGAATCGCGATCCCGCGACCGATGCCTGTGGAGCCGAGGTTTTCTCTCCGCTTGAGCATCTTGAAGAGCATGCCCTCGGACTTTTCGTCGAGGCCCAGGAGCGAGATGAGCTCCTTGAGCACATCGTCCTTGGTGTTGCCTTCGAGCTCTAGTTTGACTGCATCTTCGGAGAAGAACTCTCGGAGCTCCATCAAGTGCCTCGTTCGTGCGGGTTCAAAGCCTTCAAGTGTCGCAAGTTACCGATGACGTGAATGAGTGGCAACCCGTGATGTTGCAAGCACTTGTAGGTTCCCTTAGCTTGCAAATCATGCCTTTCCCATTCGCGCACGACCATGACGTTCCGCTCTATCTCGCGCCAATGGCGGGAGTATCGGAGTCGCCTTTCCGCCGCATCTGCCGGCGGTTCGGTGCCGACGTCGTGGTGACTGAATTCTTGTCGGCCGAAGGGATCCGTCGGGAGAATCCTGCGACGATCTCCAAGCTCAAGTTCGGACCGGATGAACGTCCGATCGGCGTGCAGATTTTCGGCGCTGAACCTGCGGCGATGGGTGATGCTGCTGCGCTCGTAACCGATGTATTCGAGCCGGAGTTTATCGACATCAATTTCGGCTGCCCCGTAAAGAAAGTCGTGAAGCGAAATGGCGGTTCAGGATGTCTGAAGGATCTCGATCTGGTCGAGTCTGTGATTCGCGCAGTTTCATCGCGAACGAGTCTCCCGGTGACGGTGAAGATACGCAGCGGCTGGAACGAAGAGATGCGTGACCCGGTGAAGATCGCGTTGCGGTGTCAGGATGCCGGTGCACGGGCCCTTGCGCTTCATCCACGGACCCGAACGCAGATGTATTCGGGTAATGCGCGGTGGGAAGAGATCGCGGCGGTTGTCGCTGCGCTCGAGATTCCAGTGATTGGCAATGGCGATATCAAGATCGCTCCCGATGCTGTTCGCATGTGGAAGGAGACAGGCTGCGCGGCGGTGATGATCGCACGCGGTGCATTTGGACAGCCGTGGATTTTCGATCAGACGCGGGATCTCATGGAAGGGCGCCCGATGCGCTCAGCACCTCCGGTGGAGGAGCGATTTGCAATCGCGCTCGATCATGCGCGCATGGTTCAGGAGTATGAAGTGGACCCGCGCGGGGCGGCGATCGAGTTCCGCAAGCATCTCGGCTGGTACGTGAAGGGTCTGCCCGATTCTGCTGAGATGCGGAAGAAATTGTACGCTGTGGAATCTTTCTCGGAGGTAGAGGGTATCTTCGAGGACTATCTCAGGAGTCACGAGGAAGAGCTGGCGCAAATCGCTGCCTGACAGCGGTTTACGTTCCTGACCTGAAGCGGGTTCTCAGGCGGTTTTTATTGACTCTGAGCGGCATTTCTGATACATTTATAGTCTTACGGGGGCGACTGGCTTCGACGGGGTTGGTGAAGCTGTGGCTGCGTGCCCAGGTCTCTGGATCCTGGTAAAACCTCTGGAAAATTGTATAACTGCGAACAACAACCTCGCACTGGCTGCGTAACTGCTTTTAGCGGTTGCTGCACCTGCCCTTAGGGAAGCCCGCCCGAGGCGGCTCTAAGGGTATCGAAAATTTGGGCTAGTGGGGCGTCACGCCTTCGGGCGTCCCGCAAAATCTTAGAAGGCTTGTCCAGGAGTGGGCCGCTCACCGGCCAGCGGCTGGAGACCTCAATCGGTGAGCTACGCACGTAGAAGCTGTGGTGAATCTAGTCTCGGACCGGGGTTCGAATCCCCGCGCCTCCACTCGGAGCGGCACTTCAAAGGTGCCGCTCCTTTTTTTTTCGCGGCTACGATTCCGTAAATCGAGCTGGTGCGATTTCAGGATTCAGTCGGCGCGGCTGGTTCCGCGTATTTAATCGTTGTATCCGTTACACGGTCGACGATATGCTCGAACTCATCTTCAGGCCAGTGACTACAGACGCTACGGAGCCTCCGTGAAACGTCGTCACGAAGCTCAGCACGGGCTTTGATCAAATCCCCGTCGGGCGGCAATGTGAAAGGAGCAAGCTGCATGAAACCACCGAGACCAGATTGTCGAAAGGACGAGCTCTCGTAAAAAGACTCCCGGGTAAGGCACAACGGTCACTTCAGATTCCGTCACATTCGCCTGGAAACCCGATAAATCCCGATTGGTGCCAACGCCGTCGCCCCGTTGAATCCCATCTGCCAGCCGAGGGCGTCGCATTCCTCGTCACCGGTGCGCCTTACATAATCATCCTCGGCGGCGAGCATCGCATCGTCGCGCGTCTTGAACCGGCCCAGCTCCCGTCCCGAGCGCCCGGGTGGCGTAAACGTCAGAACCCAGTCCATTCCTGCGGTTTCGCGGGTAAG
>DASUXX010000393.1:0-7148 GCA_036377755.1 Gemmatimonadaceae bacterium | reverse complement strand
AATTCGTGTCTTGATTCGTGTGATTCGTGCGCCAATTACGCTCGAAACTGCTTCGGTATGACTATTTTCTATCCCAAATGAATACGAACTCTCCCGAAATCCAGGCTCAGCTTCACAAGGGTATGGCCGAAGCAATCGGCATCGAGATCACGACGCTCACGCCTGATAAAGTCGTCGCAACGATGCCAGTGGACGATAAAACGAAGCAACCGTTCGGACTTCTACATGGTGGCGCGAGTGCAGCGCTTGCCGAGACAGTCGCATCACTTGGCGCATTCATGAACGTCGACCCGGAGACGCAAGCTGCAGTCGGAGTCGAGCTCAACGCCAATCATGTTCGCGGCAAGACTGAGGGCACAGTCACTGCGACCGCGACGCCATTGCATCGCGGCCGCACCATTCATGTGTGGGACATTCGCATCGAGGACGAAGAATCACGCCTCATCTGCGCATCACGCTGTACTCTCGCTATTGTGAGCCGCCGAGATAAGTGATTTTGTAAATTCGTCCGCCTTTGTCGTCGGCGACGTACATCGACCCATCCGGACCTACAGCGAGCCCAACCGGACGGTGATGTGCTTTCTGCGGATCGATCTCGTCAACAGGTACTCCCGCAAATCCATCAGCGAAGATCTCGAATGGCGCGCTTATCGCGCCATTTGTCATCGGCTGGAAGACAATCTTTCCACCCGCCTGCATTCCCTTCGCTCGATTCCATGATCCGTGGAACGTGATGAACGCGCCGTCGCGATAGCGCGCGGGAAAGCTCGACCCATTGTATGCGAGGAGATCCAGCGGTGACCAGTGTGCGGGGTACACCGCGAGCGGCGCTTTCTTCGATGCGCAGCGAGTGGTTTTAGTTCCGTCGCCACCGTACTCGGGAGCATCCACGAGAGATTTTCTATCGAATGCGTAGTAGCAGTACGGCCAGCCAAAATCATCTCCGGCATTTATCTGCAGCAGTTTTTCCGCGGGGTTGTTGTCGCCGTACGTGGTATCGGGAAAAATCTTCGGCCAGTTCTGCGTGAGCTGGTCGCGACCGTGTGTCATGGCATAGAGACGTCCGCCACTGATTGCCATGCCCGTGCTGTTGCGCGCGCCCGTTGCAAACCGTGCCTGCGGCGTGAATTGCTGATTGAGTGTGTTAGCTGAGAACTTCCAGATTCCCGCGCGAGTCTCGAGCTCTTCGCACGGATCCTTCCCCGGCGATTCCTTCTGCCTGTCCTTCACCTGACACGCATTACTCGGCGATCCGATGTTCACGTACATCGTGCCATCTGATGCAATTGCGAAATTCCGCGCTCGGTGTCCCGGATTGAGCGGAAGTCCGTTCACAACGGTTTCGAAATTCGTCGATGGCACGAGCTCGCCGGGTGTCAGCCGATACCGATTGATGCGCTCTCCCTGATCGACGTAGAGGTATCCGTTATAGATCTCGATGCCAGTGTTGCCTCGCTGTCCGACTTTCTCTATGCGATCCGCTCTTCCGTCATGATCGGTATCGCGCAACGCGACGAACGCCGGGCCGGGAACAGTGTCCTGTGGGCGGGTCCCTTCGAGTGAGACGTACACGTCACCATTGTCGGCAACGGTGACGTAGCGTGCGCGACCGATGCTGTCGGCAAAGACAGTTGCGCAGAAGCCCGCAGGCAATGTCAGGCCGAGATTATTTCCACATTCCGCGACTGAACGTGTATTTGTGACTGCCGGATTTTGCGCAGTGGAGGCGCATCCGGATGCGACGATCATCGTCGCAATTGTGAGTGCAGTTGTGCGCATGAGTCCGTTGTTGAATACGGAAAAATGTGATGGCAAATACTGCACCCTGCGGACCGTTCGATCACTCGATACTCGAGGGAAATTCGGGAACATACGTTGCTGCGAAATGGTATAACTCGTACGCGTTCACGCCATTTCGCGCGTGCGTGTCATCCGCAGAATTAAGGAGAGCTGCAGTGTCGAAGCTTAAGACTGCTGCGATGTTCACGCTCATGCTGCCCTTTATGGTCAGTTATGACTCGGACCGCAGAATTCCAGATCCGGTGACTGCTGTCAGTGACGCAGTTACTGACGCATCCGAGAAGATCACGCGCGACTTGCGCGAGGGGCGTCATCTTGGGTTCGACACCTACGCATATCCTGGTGACGAGGCGATGCGCGCATGGCGCGAAGAAGATGGAAGCCCGTATGAATGGGTTGGATACTATCTGCCATCCGCGCCCTGTCACAAAGGCGAGACGTGGGAAGGGAAACGTCAGACTCTAGCCGACATGGGCTGGGGCCTCGCTGTCATTTATGTCGGGCAGCAGGTCTGGAGCACTAGCGCGCGCCAGCGTGTCGTGAAGACCAGGTGGGTGACGAAAACTGTAAAGGTCACTCGCAAGGTAAAAGGCAAGCGCGTAACGCGTCGCGTAAAGAAGAAAGTTCCTGTTCGCTATGTCACGTACACCAGGGCGCCTGCCGGGAAGACCTGCTCGACGAATCTCGTGAGCGGCACGCGCGGCGTGCGCGATGCGAACGATGCCGTTGCGCGTGCACAGCGCGAAGGATTTCCTCGCGGAACGATCGTGTTTCTCGACATCGAGCGAATGGATAAAGTCCCGCAGAAGATGCGCGACTATTACAACGCGTGGACCCGGCGCATTCTCGAAGAAGGAACGTATCGGCCGGGATATTACGTTCATAATCACAACGCAAAGGTGATCTACAAGGATGTTGCGACGATTTTCCTGAACGCAGGCAAGATCGAGCAGCCGCCGTTCTGGGTTGCCGGCGGATCGAGCGGATTCTCCGAGGACAAGGAGCCGCACGAAGTGGGTCATGAGTTCGCCAGTGTGTGGCAGGGAGTCCTCGACGTTGTGCAGACTCACAACGGGATCCGGCTGCCGATCGACGTGAATGTCGCGGCAGTGCCGTCGCCTTCTGAGGTCGCAACGACAGACTGACGAACGCTACTGGCGGCAGAGCGCCCGCGGCGCGAAGCTTGAGGCAGACTCACTTCGCAACGATGTCATCGATGTCATCTCTCGCCCACCCCCGTTCTCAATCGGCTGGCCCGCATCAGGGTCAGCCAGTTCGCACCGCCGGACTTCAGCTCGACAAAGCGCGCGCCGCAATGGTGATGGTGCACGGACGCGGTGCAACCGCAGAGAGTATTCTCACTCTCGTGCCCTCGCTGTCATCTGAGGGATTTGCCTTTCTCGCACCGCAGGCGAGCGGCAACACCTGGTATCCGAATTCATTTCTTGCTCCGATCCCGAGTAACGAGCCGGGAATAACATCGGGGCATATCGCCATTCGCGATGTAATCGCGACGATTCTCGAGGCCGGCATTCCACGTGAGCGCATCATGCTGCTCGGATTCTCACAGGGCGCGTGCCTGTCTCTCGAGTTCGCCGCGCGAAATGCTGCACGCTATGGAGGAATTGCAACGCTGAGCGGCGGACTTATCGGGCCAGACGGAACGCCGCGCAATTATGAGGGCAGCTTCGACAACACTCCGATATTTCTTGGATGCAGTGATGTCGACTTTCACATTCCGGCGGTTCGCGTAACTGAATCAGCGGCGATCGTGAGACACATGGGAGCCGATGTGACCGTGAAGCTATATCCCGGGATGGGTCACATGGTGAACGAGGATGAGATCGCTCACGTGAACGCGATGATGGAGGAAGTCGCAGCGACTTCGCGGTGACCCCTGTAAGCAACGATGGGCCGGAAGTCGTGTTCGGGGCAGGGAGTCTCGAGCAACTCCCCGGTGTAATCGACCGGTACGGGTACTCGAAAGTGATGATTGTCTCGACTCCTGGACGATTTTCATTGACGGCCAAAGCCGAATCTCTTCTTGGCGACCGCGTCGTCGCGGTTTTCGGCGGAGCCCGCGTTCATGTTCCGCATGAGATCGCAGATCGCGCGCGCCGAATGGCGTTCGACTCGCAGGCCGATGTTCAAGTCGCGCTCGGCGGCGGGTCTGCGATTGGAGTTTCGAAGTCCGTCGCTCTCGACACCGGCATTCATATAGTAGCAGTCCCGACTACCTACAGCGGTTCGGAGATGACGCCGATCTGGGGACTGACAGCCGAGGGAAAGAAGCTGACGGGACGTGACCCGAACGTTCTCCCTCGCGTTGTGATCTACGATCCCGATCTCACGTTGTCGCTGACTGCACGAGTAACTGCATGCAGCGGATTGAACGCAATCGCCCATTGCGTCGAGGCGCTGTATGCAGTCGATGCAGCTCCGGATACGAGCAAGGGAGCACTCGAGGGTTTGACGCTGCTTGCTTCATCCCTGCCGCGTCTCGCGGCTGCGCCGGATGATCGTGAACAAAGATCCCATGCACTCCGCGGTGCAATGCTCGCAGGCGGCGCACTCGCCAAGGTGCAAATGGCACTTCACCACAAGCTCTGTCATACGATTGGGGGATCATTCGATCTGCCGCACGCTGAGACTCACGCTGTTCTGCTGCCATACACTGCCGCGTACAATCGCGACGCAGCTCATGATGCAATGCGTGCTGCGGCACTCGCACTTGGCGTCGAAGATGCGCCATCAGAACTGGTTGCGTTGTCGCGTCTGATCGATGCGCCCACGTCGTTGAAGGAGATTGGAATGCGCGAGACCGATATCCCCCGCGCTGCCGCACTTGCAATGGAGCGCACCTATCCGAATCCGGCTCCGCTGACTGAGGACAGAATCCGAGTCCTTCTCGAAGCAGCATTTGTCGGAGACACAGAGTACGTGACTCGCTTTGCCTGACGTCTTCTTGAGGATTTCGGATTCTCGGACTTTTATGAGGATAAAGGATGCGCTGGACTTGTATGAGGGTTAAGGACCCGTTGACTATAAGGTCTCAGGACACATTTCCGCACATACGAACTACGACTAATTGAGGGACGAAGACACTCGAGGGATGAGGAACAAGGTTGCGCTCGAGTCCGCATCCCTCGGTGTCATCGTCCCTCAGCCCTCAAGGGTCTTCGTCCCTCAATTAGTCGCAGTTCGTATGTGCGGAAACGTGTCCTGAGACCTTATAGTCAACGGGTCCTTAATCCTCATACAAGTCCAGCGCATCCTTTATCCTCATAAAAGTCCTCGGATCCGCATTCGCGTAAAGGAGAGAGTTGCAAAGACAGTGTCCGGGAAGCAGAATGACGAGTCAATAATTTCTGGGGCCCCCGATGAAATTCCGCTACGCAGCCGTAATTATGCTTGCCCTGCCAATCTCTGTGGAAGCACAGCAGCCGCCGGCAGCACCGCCTGCAAATCCGATCCTTACGGCATTCCGTGGCCGAACGCTCGCTCTTCAGAGAAATCTGGCGCAGGCGTTCGACTCGATTCCTGAGGCAAAGTTCAGCTACAAGCCGACCGCGTCACAGCTTACGATCGGCACCATCGCGCAGCATCTCGCGAACGACAACTATCTCTTCTGCAATGGCTTCGGCACGATGAAGGGAACGCGGGCTGCAGAAGACACGACGACTGCCGATTCAGTGAAGGCGAAGTGGCCAAAGGCCAAGCTCGTTGCGCAGCTCAAGGAGTCGTTCGCGTTCTGTGAGAAAGCACTCGATCAGCTCGACGATACCAAGCTCTCGGAACAGACCGAGCTCCGGTTCGGCGGGAATGCGCGACAAGTCAGCCGTGCCGCGCTCGTGCTTGGCCACGCACTCGATATGGCTGATCACTACAGCCAGATCGCGAATTACATGCGCCTCAACAACATGCTGCCGCCGACCGCGCTTCCGCGTCCAAGGCCGGCAGGTGGCGGTGCGGAATAATCTGTAATCACGAACTAAACCTGAGTGTCTGACAGGCAATGAACTCGACTCTCCAGCTCGTTCAGATAATCCTTCAGGCGCTCAGCTCGTTCGCGATCGCCGGCGGCTTGATCTTCACCGCGATCCAGTTTCGCCAGGCGAGGAAATCGCAGCTCGTGGCGAATTTCTCGAAGCTCGTCGAGATGCAGTCGCAGCTCCGATACGTGCGGGTCGAGAAACCGTATCTCGCATCGGTAAGTCCAGCTGACGTTCAGTTTCTTCACACTGATCGTGAGGTTCAGGAGTATTTCCTGAATCTCATTCAGCTCTCTGTATTCGAGATTGCCTGGTACGCGCATAAGCACGAGCAGCTGCCGCTCGACTACTACAACTCATGGGCGACGAGAATGTGGGAGGTAGCGCAGCAGCCGTCGTTTCGTGCGATGATCGACAATCCCGCTATGAAGATCATGCACGACGAGTTTGCGGCGTACATTCGTCATCTAGTCGATTCGCCGGCTCCTCCCGTTTTGCATTCCTGACTCCCAGTTACGGCGATCCTTTCTTCCCGATTGCCTGAAGTCGCCCGCGCGCTTCGTTGTTGGTCGAATCGCGCTTGAGCGCCTCCCTGAACGCGCTCTCGGCTCCAGCGGTGTCGCCCTTCATCAATAGAATGTTGCCCTTGAAGACCGACATTCCTGATGAGTTGGGGAACAGATCTTCGTTATAGCGAAGAAGCTTCAACGCATCGTCGACTTTGCCGGCTCGCGCAGTTCTGAATGCTGCAGTGTTCAGTGCGCTCTCGCTGAAGTCGAACGCGTCGCGACCGTAATAACGATTCCGCAGAATCTTGTACGCCGAGATTGCGGAATCAGCGTTGACAGCAACGGCGGCTTCCTGGACCAGTGTGTACAACGGAACCGGCCGGCTGACTCCGCGATGGCACGTCATGCACGATGCAGTAACAGGTGAAGCTGGCCGTTGCGGAATGGTATCGAGCCGGGCGTTGATTTCAGCAACCATACGCATCATCTGGCGGGCGACGAGCTTATTCCGCTTCTCGTCGCTTGCGAAATCGTATTGTGATAGCGGCTGTCCTTCCGCGCCGACGTGACAGAACTGGCAGCGAACGCCAAGTGCGCCCGTGAAATTGCGCATTGCACCAACGACGTCGGATACTGGAGTCGTCCTGGGAAAGACTTTTGTGTTAATGAGGGAGTCGGGCGGAAACTTCCCTTGAGCCTGGGCTGCTGCGAGCGATGATGAACCAAGGAGCGCCGATATGGCCGCAACAACAAATCGTGAACGCATTGGACTCCCAGCTAATGAGTGTCCAAAAAATACTGCGGAGTTTTGCCGGTAGCAGGTAGCCGAGTGCCGGCCGCCGATGCC
>DASUXX010000392.1:0-6557 GCA_036377755.1 Gemmatimonadaceae bacterium | reverse complement strand
ACGGACTTCATTCTCAACTGCGCGGTGCTCGTTCTCGCATGGAAGTTTCTCTCGCGTATCGGGATCAACCGCCTGACGGCGTTTGTAGTTCTTGGGCTGTGGTCACTGATGCGGCCGACGGCGGAACTCTGGTACCGTCCTGCGGGGGAAGCGATAGCACTGATTTTCTTCATCATCGCTCTCGGAGAGGCCCTGAACTACAGCGAGTCAGAGGATTGGAAGCGGCGTGCAGCAATCATTGCGGCGTGTGCGGCAGGAATAATTCTCTCGAAAGAAATGCTCGTGGTACTGCTTCCAGCAGGCTGGCTGTTCTCGCGTTTGAAGTTCGAAAATGGAATGTGGAGCCGGGCGCCCTGGTCCAGTCGTGATCGGTATCTGCTGCTCGTTGTAGCAGGTGTGGTTGTCGCCCTGGGTATTCCGATCGCTTACGTTGCATCGCATGCCCACACGGCGAGCTATGCTGGTCAATACGGGGTCTCGTCTATTGGATGGAGCTCTCTGCTCGATCGCATGGAGCTCACACTCATTCCTGCGGTCCCGAGGCTTCACTGGCTGGGGGGATTGATTTCGGATCCCGCGTGGACGCTGCTGCGTGTGTTGCCTAATGTCGCGTGGATCGCGTTAGTGACGGGCTGTGGAATTGCCGCGCGCAAACGCACTCTTGGCTGGCCCGCAGTTATCGGTCTGGTGTGGGCGCTGGCGGGCGTTCTTGCTTACCTGCCGTGGCCAGGGCAGGGAGCGTTTTACATGATGCCATTCGCTATAGGGACGATGTTCCTTGCAGCTCACGCGATGAACGGAACGCTGGCGCACAAGAACAAGAATAGACGCCCCGTATTCCTTGTATCGGCCGCGCTGATTCTCATTGCATCGGTCGAAGCAAGAAGCACGATCAATCAGCATCGGCTGCGTGCAAGCCTCAATGCGAAAGTGATTGAAACGATCGCAAAGCACGGAAACACGGGTGTGCTCGTCGCCGCGGTGCCTGAGCCCCTTGGTGGAACTGGTGGATGGGCGAACCATCTGCGCGGATTCGGCGGCGTCGAAAACCGGATCGCAGTGAGCGAGTGGCGCGACGTGAAATGCGATGATGCTCAGAACGTTCTGGATACAGTTCCGGGAGCCGTCGTCGTGAGCATGGCCGGTGGCTGCAACAGAATCGACGACCAGGCCATCGCAGTGAAAGATTCGACATCGCGCTTTGTGTGGCCGTACATCTGGAAGCCGGTGAAATCGCAGGGCATGATGTTCGTCGCCTATCGCGAAACATCACCCTCGAGCCATATATCTTTCGTGAGCGGCAATGACTGATACTGCAGTAATCGATTACGAGCAGCACTGGGCGAGCTCGGTAGACACGTACAAGAGTCATCCTACCAGCAGGCACCGCCGGCGCTTCGTGATGAGCAGGCTGAATGTCATCAAGGCGGAGCGCGGCATGTTCGTCTTCGATTACGGATGTGGTGCCGGTCTTCTGCTCGAGCAGATCAGGGAGTCCTTTGGACTAGCCGATGCAGACCTTGGCGGCTGCGACATCTCGCATACGGGAGTATCTGAAGCGCGGAAGCGAATGCCGGGCGGAACGTTCATCGCTCGCGAATATCCCGACGTGGCACGCCCGATCGATATCGCGATAACATCGGAGGTCATCGAGCACACTGCAGAGTATCGCAATGTTCTCGAGTGGCTCACGACTCATCTTAAACCGGGCGGTGATCTCATCATCACAACGCCCGGCGGCACGATGGATCCGCCGGACGAATATTACGGCCACATCCAGCATTTCACTCTCGAGCAGCTTGAAGCGATTCTCGCCGATCTTGGAATGGAGATCGTCGTGTCACGTTACTGGGGATTCCCGTTCTTCACACTCCAGAAGTGGGTTACGCGCCGGAACTTCGATCGCATTCGCGATCGCTACATGCACGGCGGACTCGACCGCCGCAAGAAAGCGATCTTCACCGCGACATACTACGCGTATTTCGTGCACGACTTCGCGTCGAAGGGCCCGCAGATCTTCATTCACGCGCGAAAGAAGATATAAGCGCGCTACCGGCTCAATCGAAAAACAAAGAGCTGCTGAACAAGCTGAGACACAGACTCTCCCTTGAGCTGGGCGGGCCTGAACCGCATGCGCGGAAGTGCGACGCGCACTGCGTCGGAGAAGAGATCGTTGCTCGAGGCGATGATTCGCAGCGAGGCAGGATCCGCGCGCCCATGCCTGTCGACCACAAATTCGGCTTTCACTTCGCCTTCGACCCCCGAGGCACGCATTGCAGCGGGATACACCGGCGCAATTCCACCGATCGCTGCGACCGGCACATCAACCTGATACGAATCATACGTGGTGCTTCTGTCCCCTGAGCTGAGACCGGACGATGGTGTACCAGTGTCGGATACGACGCCGTGCGATGGGAAATCATCAGCACGGGCAACCGGGCCCAGTGGAATGTCTATGTCGGGGATTCCAGGGGAGATATCGATTGACACCGAGGGAGCGGTCACAGTGCGCACATCTCGGATTGTTTTGAAAGTGCGACTCGATGGTGCGGCCGGCTCTATAGTTTGAACCTTTGGCTGGTTCCAGCGGAATACTACCGGCGCCGGATCTTCAATCTCGTTTGCGCGCGCATGCGTTACGGTACCATACGCCGCTGCGGTGATCAGAACGAGGTGAATCGCCGTACTTGCCGCAGCTCCGGAAAATCCCCGGCTTCTGGTGGAGCGGGACTCGAATAGTGTTCGCAGCATTGTCGCCTCCTGTTGAGCGCATAGGTATCGCTACAGGGACGTGCTGCGCCATATCGCTTTGCACACTTCACCGACACGTAATCGCAAGTCGAATCGTGCCGTAATCCTGGCGTAATTCTCCGTTAATCTTCAGCCGTGCGGGCGATTCAGGCTGCGCTCGGTGCTGAATCCATCGGGATACCGCTTTCTCAGCTTCTCGACGTTCATTTCGGCGATCTCTCCGAGCGACATTCCAATCCCGCGCGCGCCCATCGCGCAGTACCACAGGATGTCGCCGATCTCTTTCGCGATCTTGTCACGCGTCGGCTCGTCGAACGGATGGCCGTGATACATGATCTTCTTCACATGATCAGCAATCTCACCCGCTTCGCCATTGAGGCCGAGCGCTGCGGCATTCAGCATCGTCGGCTCATCGACGAGACTTTCCTTTGACGCCGTACGCAGCGCCAGCTCCTGGTATTCGTCGAAGCTCGGAACGCTCATGGACGGTTTCTCACTTTGATCACTCCGTACATCCCCATCTTGTTGTGGGGCGGTGCCTTCTCATTGTCCTGAAATCCGCATTCGAACATGTACTCGCGGCCAGGCTGGAAGTCGATGATCATGTTGCCAAGCGATGACGCACCTCCTACCGCGTACAGCACACCGCCAGGGCCAAGTGTATCGAACAACGGCAGCACGTCGCCATCGCGCTTCTCGACTGCCAGAACACTGTCGAGTGTCACCCCTCTCTTGAGAAGACCGATCAGAAATTCGTGACGCTGTTTTCCAGTGTTCTTGAACGCAAGCTCATGCACGCCAGGTGATATCTCGCGCGGGTATCCGGGATACGCGTAATCGCTCGCGACGATCGTATCGACTTTCGGCATCATGTCGATCTTCGCCGCGGGCGGAGCGGTGCGAATGACCTTGTACATGCCAAGATCATAGTGATGTGGCTTACCCGGTGAATCGCTGAAGATGCAGATAACGCCGTATTCACGGCCCGGCAGAAGGTTCACTGTCAGCTTCGCAGCTGCAGTAGATCCAGGATCAGCGAAGAGAACGCCGACAGGTCCTTCGACTGCCACACCCAGCTGCGGCTTGTCGGCGCGTCGCAGCTTGAGGAATTCGTCCATCGTCACGCCTTTCTTCAGCAGAAAGACATTGAATTCGTGACCCTGCTTTCCAGCATTCTTGAAAACGAAGGTCGTCCTTCCTGACTGCACTGTCGCCGGCGCCGTGAACGCGTAATCAGTTCCCACGATCTCCACGACATTCGGCGCGGCAACAGCGCCGCTATGTACAAGCGCAGCAAACGGGAGCAGAAGGAATGATTTCACAGCTCGACGAGCTCGTCGTAGGTCTCGGGTCTTCTGTCACGGAAGAACTGCCATGTGTTACGCACTTCGCGAATCTTGTCGAAGTCCAGCTCGGCGGTAATCAGCTCGGTTTTGTCACGCGATGCATTAGCGAGGAGCTGGCCGCGCGGATCGCAGAAATAGCTCTGTCCATAGAACTCACCGATGTCCCACGGCTGCTCGTGACCCACACGATTGATCGCGCCGACGAAGTATGCGTTTGCGACAGCATGTGCCGGTTGTTCCAGCTTCCAGAGATATTCTGACAATCCTGCGACAGTCGCGGATGGATTGAACACAATCTCCGCTCCGTTCAATCCGAGCGCGCGTGCTCCCTCGGGGAAATGCCTGTCGTAGCAGATGTACACGCCAACCTTGGCATATGCAGTGTCGAACACCGGATATCCCAGATTGCCCGGCTTGAAGTAGAACTTCTCCCAGAATCCGGGAGCGACGTGCGGGATGTGATTCTTTCTGTACTTACCGAGATATGTGCCGTCAGCGTCGATTACTGCGGCAGTGTTGTAATACACACCAGGTGATTCTTCCTCGTAAATCGGAACGACGATCACCATGCTGTGCTTCTTTGCGAGCTCCTGCATCAGCTTCGTGGTCGGACCATCGGGAATCTGCTCCGTCGAATCGTACCAGCGAGTTGTCTGCTCGGCGCAGAAGTACGGACCGGTGAATATCTCCTGCATGCAGATGATCTGGACGCCTTCGCGCGCAGCCTGCTCGATGAGCGGGATATGCTTCTCGATGTTGGCCTGCTTGATAGTCTCGAGAGACTCATCTGTCCTGCATGCGTGCGTCGCCTGTATCAGGCCGCACTTTACGACTTTCGACATTGATGATCCTTCAGCTTTCAGTGATGGGATGTGAAAACGCCGGCGACTTCACGCTTTCTGCTGCCGTGCCGCGCATCAGAATTAGATAGAATGCAAAGCTGAGCGCAAACGTGACGAACCAGGCGTAGGTGTAAAGACGGTCGAGAATGCCAGGATCTGCCACCTGTCCGCCGGGAGTCGATGCCGCGCGGATGAATCCCGGAACGACTGGAAGAACTGCGATCACCAGCGCCAGGATCGCTTTCCAGTTGATGCCGTTCGAATAAGTGTATCGTCCCTCGAGCGAGAAAAGATCTCTCAGGTCGAGCTGCTGACGCTTTACGATCCAATAGTCAGCGATCAGAATTCCGCCGAGCGCACCCATCAGACTGGAGTAGCCGATGAGCCAGGTGAAGATGTATGCAGCAGCATCAGAGTAAAGTTTCCATGGCATCATGATGATGCCGATCACGGCTGTGATGAGTCCACCAGTGACGTATGAGATTCGGCGCGGGCTCAGGTTCGAGAAATCATTTGCAGGTGAT
Organism: Gemmatimonadaceae bacterium; assembly: GCA_036377755.1. Classification (GTDB taxonomy): domain Bacteria; phylum Gemmatimonadota; class Gemmatimonadetes; order Gemmatimonadales; family Gemmatimonadaceae; genus UBA4720. Next base: position 1,094 of record DASUXX010000392.1, on the reverse strand, counting down.
ACGACATTCGCTGCCATGTTCGTGGTGAGCTGAGCTGCAAGAACCACGAGCGCGCCCGCAACGATTACCGGCGCTGATCCGATGCGGCTGATCAGCTCTACTGGATCCCAGATAGCCTTGCCGAAGATGACGATTGTCGCGCTCGTCACCGCAACGCCGATGAATGCAAAGAGCGCCATCGTTCCGGGAAGTCCAAGCGCCTGACCCAGCGCCTGTGATCTCTGGCTTTTTGCGTATCGTGTGAAATCAGGAATGTTGAGCGAGAGAGTAGCCCAGTAGCCGACGTTCGCTGTGAGCGCAGCAGGAAACAGCGTCCAGAATGGAGTCGATCCCTGTTGGAGCTTTACGGAGTTCGTGAGGATCGCGCCCATTCCTCCGCCATTCTTTGCTGCCCACCAGAGAAGCAGCAGTCCGCCGCCGAGGAGAAGGGGAGCAGACCAGCTCTCGAGAACCTTGATTCCCTCAGTGCCCTTCAGGATGATGTAAACCTGAATCAGCCAGAAAATCGCGAACGAGATTGCAACCGATGCTCCGATATTTGCCCAGGCCGGCCAGAGCGCTTTGATCAGCGCATCGAGTGCAAGTCCGCCGATCCATGTCTGGATTCCGAACCATCCGCACGCAACGATCGCTCTGAGAATTGCGGCGACATTTGCACCTTTTACTCCGAAGCTCGCACGACACAGAACGGGAAACGAAATCCCGTACTTGGTGCCGGCGTGCGCATTGAGGATCATCGGCAGCAGTACGATCATGTTGCCGAGCAGGATCGTTATCAGCGCCTGATACCACGTCATGCCCTGCTGCATCAATCCTGATGCGAGTGTGTAGGTCGTGATGACGACAGCCATCCCGATCCAGAGAGCGGCGATGTTATAGGTGGACCACGTTCGCCGGGAGGGGGGTGTGGGTGCGAGGTCGCGGTTCCACAGGGGGCTATGCGCGAGTTCCTGGTCCAGCTCTTCGGTAGCGTGCATTGATTCGCCGTCAGGTTGTGAAGGCCACAATTCTCACCTGATATGGCAAACAGACCAGAGGATAACTGCAACTGAACTCGGCCTCCCGCCTCCGGCCACGTGCCTCCGGCTTCCGGC
>DASUXX010000391.1:0-31844 GCA_036377755.1 Gemmatimonadaceae bacterium | reverse complement strand
TGCGAACGCCTTGTGGTAATCGAACACTGCATTGATGCGATCACTTTCTGCGCGCTCGAATGCGGCGCGCGCGTCGGTGACGTCGACGAGCGACACTGCTCCGTTGCGATAACGGTCCTGCGTAAACTTGAGCTCGAGCCTGGCCTTGGCTGCGTTCTGCGTCTGAATCTCCACCGTCTTCGCGGCGGTCTTGAGAGTGAGATACGCTGCGGTGACATCGGCTGTCAGTGCAAGCTCGCGGGCGCGAACATTGAATCGTGCATCGTCGCTCGCCGCCTGCGCTTCCTGCACGCGCTGCTCGCGTGCAAAGCCGTCAAAGATCGGCAGCGAGAGAGTAGCCGAGATCGAGCGCGGTGAATTCTGGAAGTTGAACGGGAACTGACGATTGTCGCTTCTGAGCTTCGAGATCTGCGCATCAGTGAGGACAAGTGCACCACACTGATTGAGATTGTTCGGAAGATTGAGCGCAGCACGCACTTCTTCCTGTCTTACGCATGCAGCCTGCGACTCCTGTGCAGCGGCTGTGGCCTGCTGCACGACGAAGTTCGAGTTCGCAAACGAATATGTATATCCCGAGATGCCGGTCGAGAGACTCAAGGTCGGCGAGTATTCGCTGCGTGCGCGCTTCACATTGAGATCGGCAACTTTCTCGCGCGATCTCAGCGCAAGCACTACTGGATTTGCCTTCCGTGCGGAAGCCATGACTTCTTCGAGCGGTGGCGGCTGCGTAAGAGTCGTGAACTGAGTCGTAAGCTGTACGTCGGTTGGCTGGTCGACTCCCATCTGCTGGAAGAGACGCAGCTTCTCGATCTCGATCTGGTTCTGAGCCTGAATGACCTGTACCTGCTGCTGCCCAACCGTGACTTCCGCTCTCGATACATCGAGCTGCGTTCCGGAGCCGACGAGGGCACGAGCCTGCGCGAGCACGAGCTGCTGCTGTGCCTGCACGAGCAATGTGTCCTGCAATGCGGCGCGGTCAATCGCCTGAAGAACAGCGAGATACTGTTGGGTTACACCTGCACGCAGGAGCTCGGCGCTGCCTGTGATATCTGCTTCAACCGCTTCGCGCGCTGCACGCTCGACTTTGGGAGCGATGAACGACGCGCGATTGATACGGTAGCCAATACCTATGGAATACTGTGACTGATTGATGTCTGAGCTGGCACCGAGGCTGGTGCCCCCGAAGATCTGGCGACCGCCCTGCTGGCGCTGCGCAAAGAAGCTCGCGTCAGCATTAGGAAGCAGCTGGCCGTTGGCGGCTCTTACTGCTGCGTCTGCAGTGCGACGGTTGTTGATCGTTGCGAGGTGAACTGGATTATTTCTGCGCGCGAGATTGATCGCCTCTTCGAGCGACAGAGTAGTGCGTTGCGCTGGCGTACTGGCTGGAGTTTGTGCGGATACCGCAGCCGGAACTAGCGCGGCCAATATGAGATACAAACGCTTTTGCATTTTGCTGGACGGTGGAGTCATTTTCACGTACGGGAGCCGTGGATAGCGGGTTTCAGCTTCATGAATCACTCGGCGAGTGATGGTGCGAGGAAGATTCTGTCGCTGATGCGTGAACGGATTCTTTCATAGAGAACCCGGCCTTTTTCAGCAGACGCGAGAGACGGCAGACCAATGTTGCCTGCGCTGTTGCTCGGAACCTTGAGAGTGCCGCGGCGGTAACGACGCAGCTGCTCGCGCGACATCATGTAATCACGCGCGAGCTCGAGATGAACCAGCTCGGGAGCGATGTGCAGCATGATCGAGGTATCGACCTCGTCGCCGTGCATCGCTTCTGTCTGTCCTTCGAGAAGCTCTGATAAATTCACCGCGAAGATGTCGACAACCCTGACACGCGCGCCTGCCGTGATCACGGTTGCGAGAGCTTCCTGGTGCGGATCATGACCGTGTGCAGTGAGAAGAATGAACTCCTTGAACCCTGTCGCTTCCCATGAATCGAGAAGATCGTTGAGTGTGCGATGCAGAGTTTTCTTTCTCACTGACGCGTTGCCGATGAAGCCGCGCTCAGTATCGACGTTCACTCCGTATTCGATCGCCGGTGCCCGGAGAACTCCGTATTCGGCCGATAGATCGTCTGCCAGCTTCTCGGCGATGATCGTCGCCGTGCCAAGCGGCAGATGCGGGCCGTGCTGCTCGCAGGTGCCGACAGGAATGATTAGACGCGGATCTCCCGCGATGACTGCCTCGATCTGCATCGGAAGAAGCTCCTTGATGCGAAGCGGAGCATTCTGCGGCAGCGGTACTAACGGCGCGTGCGGAGCCGGGACGGTCGTGGTCTCGTCGATTGCACGCATTGGTAGTGGTGATATGCGCATGCGCTGGGAGCGGCTATCAGGATCCTGAACTGGAGGTGGGGCCGGCGCATCGGGTACGCCCTTCTAGGCGCAGCCGTGATCGTGCTGGCGTACTGGCTGCGCAACCCGCTCATACCTTATGGTGGGTCACCCTCCAGCGCCAGCGTTAACTCCCCTGATTCATCAGTAGTTTCCGAGTCGGACACAAGGCACTCAGAGGCCGTTGTTGCTCTCGGGGATGCCATCCGCAGCAATCAGAGGTCGCTCGCATCTCTCGTCTCGGAGGCGATGGCGGCTCCCGATGATCCTGAAGCGGCATTCGAATTCCTCCGGTCGCTCGAGATCACACCGGAAATGGCCATAGTAGTTACGCGGGGTGGAGTACCTCTCGCGTGGACAGGTCAGCTTCGCAATCCTCCGCTTTTCACAGGGCCCGGCACCTCGGTGTCATTTTCGCCTTTTTACACGACTCTTCAGGTCGTTGCCTCCCGCGGAGAGCGCGCGGTAATCGGCGCCGTTGTTCTCCACGCCGAGCCTCCCGCCGACCGGCTTGCGGCTGGAATCGATGAAAAGCTTTCGCAGCGGGATCTCGTTCGCGGATTCAGGCTGGCTCCGCTTACGGATACGACAGCAGATCATGTGATTGCCGACGCATCCGGCCATCCTCTGCTGCGTGCCGAGTCATCGCCGACGTCGCCAGCAATGATCAGGTTCGCACGCACCGCCACGATGCGGGTCCGCGGTGCAATCGCACTTGGCATCCTGGTTGTGATCCTGATCGGGCTCACGTGGTCGGACAGAAGTGCTGTCGCGCGTCGTATCATTGGAGTTGCGGTGGCTCTCGCCGCGGTGAGCCTCGTCCCATGGAACAACTTCTCCAATTTCTCTCGGCTGTTCGATCCCGCTTACTACTTCTCGACGGTTGGCGGACCATTGACGGTGAGCGCCGGGCCGCTGGCCATGAGTTCTGCGCTACTGATGCTCGCGGTAATTGCGATGATCCGCTCGCGACGGAAAAGAGTGCCTCGATGGATTGCAGCGATTGGCGCAGCGATCCTCGCCGTGGGCGGAATCGTTTTGACCGAGCTTGCTGCGGAGGGCATCGTGCTCCCGTTGTGGGGTGCGACTGCCACGCTGTGGATCCAGTGGCAGATTCCACTGTTTCTCCTCCTGTTTGCATTCTGGCTCGCAGCGGCCTGGCTCGCGCGAATCGCGATGCACCGCAGCGGGGTGATTCACATTCGCACAGCTGCGTTCATCGCTGTGCTGTGCGGAGCAATCTCCACATTCGTCGTCTGGACGAAGACAACTGAGCAAAGACTTCAGCTCGCGATGCGGGATGTTGCGGGATTGCAACGAGACGATACCGAAGCAGCGATGCTGCTCACACGGTTCGGCTCGATGCTCGCGGATTACGATTCAACCGGAACGCGCACCGACCTGCTCAAGCGATACGCGAGCTCCGATCTCTCCGCTGCGGGTTTGCAGGTCTCCCTTGGCATCTGGCAGGATATCAACAGCGAGCCAGTACGGCTCGATCTCGCCCAGCTTCCATACGATTCGCGCGAGCTTGCATCGGTTGTCCGTGCAGCGGTAGAACAGGAAGAGCCTGTCGTTCACCAGGCGATTGGACCCACGGGTCATCAGGTAATGCTCGCGGTACCGCATCACGCGGGCGGCGTCACCACCGCCGTCGCGACTCCGCGCACGCGCCTCGTCGAAGAAAACCCATATAACGAGCTGCTTGGTTTCGATCAGCCCGATAAGACAGAGCCGCCTTATACGCTGATTCTCTCCGACCTCGCGTCGGGAACCGCCCGGGAAAGTGCCATGACGTGGCGTCGCGTTGGCAACGAATGGCATGGCGATCAAGTCGTTGCAACTTCCCTCGGCCCTGCGCGCGCGCATGTCGAGATCGACCTTAGATCGTGGCCCACGCGAATCGTTCGCGCTGCGCTGATTATCGTTCTCGACCTCGCTGTGGCTGGAATCCTGTGGGCACTGGCAACCATGGCGGAAGGCGGATTTCTCCGCTGGCTCAAATATCGATCGTCACGATGGCTCAGGAGTTATCGGGGGCGTCTCACCCTAGCACTGTTCGCCTTCTTCGTAGTCCCTGCAGTCGGATTCGGTATCTGGTCGTATCAGCGACTTCAGCGCGATGATCGCGGCGTTCGCGAGCTCATCGTGCGCGACATTCTCAACGCGGCGGCGCAGGGAACTGCGCCGCCTGATCTCGCAAGTGAAACGGTGCTGGGAGCGCCACTCTTTCTGTACGCGAACGGGCTGCTGCAATCGAGCAGCGATTCACTGTACGAGGCAATTGCGCCGGCAGGCAGACTTCTCCCTCGCCGCATGTACATGAACATCTCGCAGCGTGGAGAGCTTTCGGGATCTGCGCGTCAGATAGTCGCTGGCACGACGATGTTCTGGGGTTACCGCGCGATTGCGGGACGCACACCGGGACGCTATGTGCTCGCTGCGCCTGCTCGGCACGACGAGCTCGTGCTCGATAGAAGACGTCGCGACCTGACTCTGCTTGTGCTTTTCGCGACGGCCATTGGAGCAATCGCTGCGTTCTGGCTCAGTGGAATTGCGGCGAGAATTCTTGCGCGTGACCTCGAGCTCAGCCGCATCGAAGTCGCCCGTGCAGAGCGCGTTCTTGCGTGGGGTGAGATGGCGCGCCAGGTCGCGCACGAAATCAAGAATCCTCTCACTCCGATTCGACTCGGCGTACAGCATCTCAGGCGTGCGCGATCAGACCCGCGGGTGGATTTCGATCGTGTTCTCGATGACAACGTCAATCGCATACTCGGCGAAATCGACCGGCTCGACAACATCGCGCGGACTTTCAGCAGATATGGAAGTGCCCCGGGTGAGCTGCCGCCGCCCGAAACGGTTGACGTTGCAGCCATATTACGTGACGTGGTAGCACTCGAGAAAATGGGAATAGGTGGCGTGACGTGGACGCTCGAGGGGGCAGACTCTCCGGCGCCCGCGCGTGCGCGCGTCGACGAGTTTCGTGACGTGCTGCTCAATGTGTTCGAGAATGCGCGGCTTGCCCGCGCACGCTCGGTTCGCGTTGCTCTCACTCGTGAGGAGAAAGTCGTCTCGATCGAGATCGCCGACGATGGATCAGGAATATCGAGAGGCGCGCTGCCAAGAGTTTTTGAGCCTCATTTCTCGACGCGCACTACTGGAAGCGGGCTTGGTCTGGCGATCAGCCGCCGCCTTCTCGACTCATGGGGCGGAACGATCGATCTCGAGAGCGAAGAGGGAAAAGGCGCCCGCGTATCGATCACCCTCCAGGCGGCCCAGGCGTGACCGCTGCGCGAAAAACTCCCGCTGAAGCTCTCAGGACATCGCATCTTCCGCCCCACATCGGCGGTTGGCAGCTGCCGCCGGGATGGTCGTGGGGATCACGCGGAATATTTGGTGATGAGCGTCACTATCAGCAGATCAACGACGGCCTCGGAAGGTCTCTTGCCCTCGTGACTGCACCGAATCCTGCGCATCACGCGTGGCTTTTTTCAGAAGCAAAGCATCTCGCTCACCGCAGTCATCCTTCAATTCCGACGACGTACCACTACTGGGTCGCCGAGCGCGATCAGCGACGAGGTCCTGGTTACCTGAGACGGTGGGTAACTGGAGAGACGGTCCGCGCGCACATGCTGCGGCTCGGCAGTGTAGAGATTCCATATGTCATGCAGCTCGTCCGAAGTGCGGGCTCGACGCTCTCGTATCTGCATGACAGCGGCACCACGCATGGAGCGCTCACCATCGACACGCTCTATTTCGCCGCGACTCGACGGTTGTGGCTCCTTGAATGGCAATGGGCTGTTCCTCGCGAAGACATTCCCCCTGGAATACGTCCGCGTAGAGCGGGAAGCATCGCTGAAGCGAATCGTCCTGCTACAACGCTTCCACCCGAGTGGAGCAATGAAGACTGGAATCCAACGCAGGCAAGTGATCAATGGCAGCTTGCGTCGATCTGCTTTACCGCTCTGACAGGAGAAGATCCTCCTACAACCGACGTTCCGCCCGTAAGTCTTCTGCGTCCGGAAACTCCATCAGCGCTCGCGAGTGCGCTCGATCGCGCACTCAATCCGAATCCTGCCGAGCGATTTCCGTCGGTGGCTGCATTCCTTCGAGTCGCTGATGTGAGCTATGTAACGCGCGGTATCATGGTCCCGGTTGCCAATGCAGGTACACTCACGCAGGATGAGACCGACGAAGCACGTGTCCGATATGCCCTCGGCGATGACTACGAAGTTCTCTCCCTGATTGGTCAGGGAAGTTTTGGAAAAGTCTGGCGCGCGCGCGATCTGTCACTCGAGCGCGAAGTAGCTCTTAAAGTTCTGCATCCTCATGTTGCAGCAGATGCAAAAGCCGTTGCTGCATTCTGGCGTGAAGCAAAGCTCGCGGCTCAGCTCGCGCATCCGGCAATCGTTCCGATTTATGACTGGGACAGCAAGGGCGAGCTAGCGTGGTACACGATGGAGCTTGCCGACGAAGGATCAGTTGCAAGTCTCGTCGAGAGAGCCGGGCCGAGAAAGCTCGATGAAATTTCGTCGCAGGTCGATTCGCTCCTCGACGGACTTGCGGCGGCGCACGCGATTGGAATCGTTCACCGCGATCTGAAGCCCGAGAACATACTCATCGATCGTTATGGGCGATGGCGCATGACGGACTTCGGAATTGCGAATGCGACTGCGGAGGATGTGACGAGTACTACCGGCACGCCGGCGTTCGCTGCTCCTGAACAGCTTCTTGGAGAACCGCAGGGTTCGTCGGTCGATTTGTTTGCGCTGGCAGCGATCGTCGTATTCGCATTGTGCGGCACTCCACCTTTTGGCGATGGCGATGCGAAGACAATTCTCGCACGGCAGCTCGCAGGTAATCCCGATCTCTCACAATTCCCGGCACCCATGGCCGAGTTTCTCCGAAAAGGATTGTGCACTGAGCCGGATGAGCGTTATCGCGATGCAGCTGAAATGAAAACCGCATGGCGACAGGCAGTGCGCGCCGCGCGCCGAAGAGAGCGTGCTGCATGGTGGAGAGCATCGCGTTAGACGAGTGACGCTGGCGGTAACACAGCGTGTCTGAATCAGTCGACATTTAAGGAAGTGTGGCTCTGATTTTGCAAGCCCGAGCGGGCGCTACCAGCGCAGGGACGGCGGTTTCTCAACTTGTTGGCGCTCAAATGTTTGCATCAATTCAAAACGGTATGTGCCTATCGTGAAAATGCACCTCGAGCCGCTGGCATGTCGTGAAAGACTCGCTAAGTTTTGCGCCGAACTCCCGCCCTCTTACGGGGCGAAGGGTTTCCGGGCATGCATCCTGCCTGACGGCAATCGCGATAACGATGTCCCGGTTGTAGTAGCTGTATCCACCACTAGAAAGAGGTAATTCACATGTTGAGAAGACGTTGGACCGTCTGCGCAATGACGGCCTTGCTCTTCGGCGGAACGGCCGCGGCACAGCAGCCGGGTACGCTGTTGTTGGGCGGCTTTGGGCAGTACACAAAGTTCGACGACGCGTTGCTCCTCAAAAACGTGTTCGGTGTCGGCGGACGGGTCGGCGCCTACTTTGCCCCAAACTGGAATCTCGAGTACGAGAATTCCTATAACCGCCCCGAGCAAGAGGGTGCAGGTCAGTTCGGAAAGATCTGGTACGGACCAGTCTCCGGACGCATTCGTTACAGCTTCCCGTTCGCGGGTCTTGCTGCGTTCCACCTTGGCGCCGGTGGCGTCATCTCCTCGTACGCCGGATATGAGCCGGATGAGCCGGAAGGCACGGAGCTCCGTGATATCCGCTCGAACTCACGCGGCTACAACTACGGCGTCGAAGGCGATCTCGGCTTCACGATCGGTCTCGGTGCTGTAGGCCTGAGAGTCGACGGTATCGTCGATTACATGCCGAATGGCGGCCGAGTTGGCGGAACGTCCAACGCGGTATACGATGGACACACCAACCTGCGTGCCCAGGCTGGTCTCGAGTTCCGTCCGAACATCGCATCGCTCTTCGGCACTGCGGACAACAGTGTTGCTCCGTGGCAGCCATATCGTTTCTGGGATACCCTCGGACCGAATGAAGGTCTGCTCCCGGGAATGCTCGAGCTTGGCGTATTCGGACAGTACACACACTTCGATGACAACGACACCGAAGACAACAACGGTGGCGCGCCCGGCAATCCGAAGGATGGATTCGGCTACGGCGGACGTATCGGTGTGTTCCTCTCCGATCCGCACTTCGAGCTCGAAGCTGATGGTCAGACCTCACCTGACCTGGATCGTGATCCGCCCGCTCCGGCTGGCTTCAACAACAACCCGATCACGTACACCACGTTTGCTGTCCGCATGCTCTACAACACGGGCATCAACAGCCGCTTCAACTTCATCATCGGTGCTGGTGCAGTTCGCTCCAACTACAGCACTGAAGCTCCGAACACCGATCGCCAGTTCACCTACAACTATGGTGTGAGCGGTGATGTCGGCATTCGTTATCGTTTTGCGAACCGCGTGGCTCTCCGCCTCGACGGACTCGCTGATTACATGAAGGACACCGAGAACCTGAACCTGATCGGTCGCGCTGGTCTGTCACTGCTCCTTGGTGGCGCCCGTCGCGAAGCTATGTGCACATACGCTGGACTCGAGAACATTCCTGCTTCCAGCCCGCAGTGCGTCGCTCCGGCTCCGCCGCCGCCGCCTCCGGCAATGTGCCCGTATCCGGGACTTGGTGGAATTCTCCAGACCGATCCGGCTTGCGTAGCACCTGTCGCACCAACGGTAGCAGTCGTCGACACGACGGCAATCACGGCCCCGATTTACTTCGACTTCGACAAGGATGACATCCGTCCGGATGCAGCCGCGACCCTCGATCGCAAGATCCCGTGGCTCCAGGCCAACCCGGGCATGAGAATCCGCATCGAAGGCAACGCAGACGAGCGTGGATCTGACGAGTACAACCTGGCCCTCGGTCAGCGTCGTGCCGCAGCCGCGAAGCGTTACCTCGTCGAGCGTGGCATCGCAGCCGACCGGTTCGACCTGGTCAGCTACGGCGAAGAGCGCCCGGTCTGCACTGACCACAATGAAGATTGCTGGCAGCGCAACCGTCGCGATGACTTCGTGATCGTAACGATCGGTTCGGACAACATCGTCGTACCGACAGGCGGACAGGAGGAGTAATCCTCTCGCCTGAAGAGAGTGGGGCACCCTGGGGTGCCCCATTTTTTTTATTAACGACGGGGCGCTCACGCGCGCTCGTAGCCCGTAGCAGCTTTAGCGCTTAGCCCTTAGCGTGCTGAAACGGAACTGCGCCGTTAGCTAGTCAGCTCCAAATAGCCAAGAGCGCAGTTCTGTTTTAGCACGCGAAGGGCTAGGCGCTAAAGCTGCTACGGGCTACGAGCGCGCGTGAGCGCCCCGTCGTTAAGAAGTCATCAGTCTGCTATTTCGCTTTCTTCTGAAACAACGGCAGGTACTTCCCGTACCCCTGCGCCTCCAGCTGGGAAACAGGAATGAATCTCATCGCTGCCGAGTTCATGCAGTAGCGAAGTCCGGTGGGGCGGGGGCCGTCGTTGAAAACGTGACCCAGGTGAGAGTCGGCCATCTTTGAGCGAACCTCGATCCGCGGATACAGAAGCTTGTAATCAGTCTTCGTCGTGATGTTCGCCGGCTCCAGTGGCTTCGTGAAGCTCGGCCACCCGGTTCCTGAATCGTATTTATCCAATGAGCTGAAGAGCGGCTCACCTGAAATCAGGTCGACGTAGATACCAGCTTCGTGATTGTCCCAGTACTCGTTGCGGAATGGCATCTCTGTATCGGCCTGGCGTGTCACCGAAAACTGGAGCGGTGTGAGCTTCTTCTTGAGCTCGGAATCGCTCGGCCTCTTCCACGCTCCCTGTTTCGCTGAAGGAGCGGGATTCTGGGCGACAGCGGGTACAGTCGTCGATGCTGAAAGCATCAGGGCGGGAAGCGCCCATACAATATGATTGCGCATGTTCGGCTCGTTGTGGGGTCCTGGGGCGGCTGACCACGCCCGCTTTCTATTATACGCCTTGAATCACGAAATGGGTTCTTCGCGGGCAATTGCGATGACGCAGCGATGAGCGACGATGCGATTCTCCACCGATGCTCGCAGCGATTCGCTCGGCCGCTCTCATCGGCATCGACGCATATGACGTATTCGTCGAGGTAGACGCCGCACCCGGGCTGCCTCAATGGACAATGGTTGGCTTGGCGGTTGGCGCCGTTAAAGAGAGCAGGGAAAGGGTTGGCGCTGCATTGATCAATTCAGGGTTCACGCTGCCGCCGCGCAGGATCACTGTGAATCTCGCTCCGGCGGATCGTCGCAAGGATGGAACTGCATTCGATCTGCCGGTTGCACTGGGAATTCTTGTCGCGACAGGTCAGCTGGATCCATCATCAGTCGATCGAATCCTGTTTGCGGGAGAGCTGGGGCTCGACGGAAGTATTCGCGCGATTCGCGGTGCACTATCGATCGCGCGACACGCTGCAGCTGCGGGAGATATCGACACCCTCGTAATTCCTTCGGCCAATCTTTCGGAGGCGGGACGGGTCAGTCGTACACGACTCTCTGCACCTGCCACACTGCGCACGCTCGTCGATGAGCTTCGAGATACCGGCCTGTCGCAATCGGCGTGGATTCCGCATTCCCCTGCATCGCAGGGAATAACTGCTGACTTCTCTGACGTTGTCGGGCAGGAAACAGCGAAGCGGGCGCTCGAGGTCGCTGCAGCCGGATCTCACAATCTCCTGATGATTGGCCCACCGGGAGCGGGCAAGACCATGCTTGCGCGCAGGCTTCCGGGCATCCTCCCCGAGCTCACTGAAGACGAAGCCCTTGAAGTGATCGCGATTCATTCGGTGGCCGGCACGTTGACGGAAGAATCGATCGGATCTTGCGAGCGGCCGTTCCGCGCTCCGCATCATTCGATATCGAGTGCAGGCTTGATCGGTGGCGGAAGCACCCCTCGCCCGGGTGAGGTCAGCCTCGCACACAATGGCGTCCTGTTTCTCGACGAGATGCTCGAGTTTCCGCGATCAGTCCTCGAGGGAATGCGGCAGCCGATGGAAGACGGAAAAGTCGTCATATCCCGTGCTGCGATGAGCGTCCGCTTTCCCGCGCGTTTCACTCTGGTCGGCGCGACCAACCCCTGTCCCTGCGGGCGACTCGGCGATCCAACAGGGAAGTGCATCTGCTCGGGCGCTGAAGTAGAGCGTTATACGCGGCGGATCTCGGGCCCGTTATCGGATCGCATCGACATGCATGTTGGAGTGGGAGCGGTCGCGCTTCGTGAGCTGGCAGGCTCATCGCCCGCCGAGTCGACGGCGAGTATTCGCGAGCGGGTCGCAGCGGCGCGGCAGCGCCAGCTGATCAGATTTCGAAAGCTGCGCGGAGTCACCTGCAACGGTCACGCTCCCGGCCGGTGGGTCGATAATCACGGGAATGTGTCACCTGAAGCGCGGGCGCTGCTTCAACAGGCTTCAGAAAGTCTCGCCCTTTCGGCGCGCGGATATCATCGCGTTCTCAAGGTTGCCCGCACAATTGCCGACCTCGATGCAGACGACTCGATAACCACCCGTCACGTTGCAGAAGCCCTCCGATATCGTCCCTCCGGAGGCAGGTAATGAAACCGTAACGAGATCATGGCTCGCGCGTCCTTTTGAAGGGCAACTATCTCTCTGCCCGATTGCGCGATCCGTAAAACGTATGGGAGCCAATTGATTTCAGCCGGTCCTAAGCCGTCCCAGAGTTTTGGCAACGTGCGTCTCACCCCTGGTGCGATGCCCGCGATCACGCACGTCTCCCTGTCGGACGTGCTGGCGGCAATGTCGCGCGCCCTCGACCTGACCGAGGGCCAATCCGTCGGTCACACGGTTCGCACGACTCTAATCGGAATGCGCCTGGCCGAGGAGCTCAATCTTTCTCCATTCGAGAAAGTTGCGCTTTACGGCGCGCTTCTTCTGAAGGATTCCGGGTCATCAGGCAAGGCACGCATTCTCGAGACTGTGAGCGCCGAAGATGCAGCCGCGCGGCCGTCGGGAATCTCGCTGAGCCCGGCTCGCGCTTTTACGGCGATCAAGTCGGTCAGCGGCGACTCGTTCAAGGCATTCGGATCTTTCCTGAAGCGTTCGCGCCACAACAAGGGAACGATCAATCATCTGCTCACCCGCGCTGAGCGTGGCGAGAGCATGGCCCTGAGAATGGGTTTCTCGACAGCGACGGCAGATGCGATTCGGCATATCGACGAGCACTGGGATGGAACCGGAATTCCAGACCGGAAAATCGGTCACGAAATTCCTCTTTTTTCGCGAATAATTCTTCTCGCGCAGACTCTCGATGCGTACTACACGCAGCGGGGATTGCTTGCTGCGATGAAGATGGCACGCGAGCGCAGTGGAGTGTGGTTCGATCCGCAGCTCGTTCGCATTGCGCGGAGCTGGCGCGAGGACATCAACTGGTGGGAGAGCCTCCACTCACCAGATGCCACCGCGATGGCTGTTTCCGTCGAGCCGCAGCAGCACACACGGTTCGTTGACGACAAGGGGCTCGACGAAGTCGCGCGCGCTTTCGCCGAGATCATCGACGCGAAGTCGTCGTATACGTACCAGCACTCGACAAACGTGGCAAAGTACGCTCGTGCTACGGCGTTCGAGCTTGGATTCGAGAAATCGGACGTGGCGGTATTGAATCGCGCAGCGCTTCTGCACGATGTCGGCAAGCTCGGAATCTCCTCGGCAATTCTCGACAAGGCGGGCCCGATGACGCCTGAAGAGCGCCAGGAGATGCAGCGGCATCCAGTTTACACATGGGAAATCCTTCAGCGCGTAACTGCGTTTGCGACGTTTGCTCGTACGGCTGCGCTGCATCACGAAAAACTTGACGGCTCAGGCTATCCGTGGGGCGTCAAGGCAGAAGAGCTCGACGTGCCTGCGCGAATTCTTTGCGTTGCCGATATGTACGAGGCGCTCACGGCAAATCGTCCCTATCGTGCAGGACTTTCACGCGAAGCTGCCCTCAAGATCATTCGGTCAGGATCAGGCAAGCACGTGTGTCCACTTGCTACAGAAGCATTGACCGAAGCTACGCGTCATCTGCGCGTGGCGATCGCTTCCTAGGATTCCCAGCCGCCACAGGCAAGCAAGCACCTCATCAGTCCCAGAGAGCGCTCATCATGCGGTCCGATTCGCGTTGCTGGCGAATAAAGCTGTGGTTTGCTGCACGTGGTTTGATGAGCGTGAGACTAACACCCTTTTGGCGTGAGACTAACACGCTTTGGCGCGAGGCGAGTCAGGCCGGTGCAAGCTCGAGTGCGCGCTCCTTTGCGGGAACGGTCGCAAACTCTTTTTGAGCGACAGTAACCGCAGCGCCGGCGAACCAGAAATAGAGATACGAGAGAACGAGAGTATTGAACACCACGCCGGTCGTCGAATTGATCATTACTCCAACTGTCGTGAACAGAACGACCATTCCGAACAGTCGGCGCTGATGCGTGCTTCCGTATCGCATAAGCTTGTATGACACGCAGAAGAATCCGCCGAAGATTGCGAGCAGTGCGGCGAGTCCCTGGATGCCGAGCTCGACTGCGTACTTGAAGTAGCCATTGTCAGCAGTCAGGGGCTCGAGCCCGAATCTCACTGCGGACTGATCGGTGGTGCCAAGGCCTGATCCAAATGGATGCTCGATGACCGCCTCAAGACCTTTAGTCCAGTCCTTCGTATGCGACACGCTGCTGCCCGTTTGCCATGTCAGTGTGTCCCACACGAATCCTGGCAGGGCAGGAACCGCAATAGTCGCGAGAACTACGCACGCAAGCCCGGCAACGAGAACCCACACAGCCCATTCGGGTTTGCGAAGCATGATCACCATCAGTACGAGCTGAACCACGCCGACAATGATTGTCATGCGTGTGATGCTGAGCAGCAGGCCCGTCCAGATGATCGCGTATTCCAGCTTGAGTGATCGCGTCACTCTCTTTCTTCCGAACACCCACGCCGTCGCAACCGGGAGCAGAATCAGGAATGGAACTGCGAACCCCTGACTCGACAGGTATATCGATCCTGCGCGCTGTATGAACCTGGTGCCGATCTGAGTCCAGTAATTCATCGGCAGGCCGTAATCGTTGCCTGCGGTGAACGCGGATACGTTGAGGAAATCCTGGAAGTACGATGCAACGCCAAGCAGCACGAGCATGTCGGGCGTCACTAGAAGTCGCTCGACGATTGCGATGGCAGAGCTCATCACGAGTATGATGTAGAGCCGTCTCATCGTTGCGGGATCATCAGCTATCTCGGGGCTCGCGCGTCCCACGAAGTACAGCAGGAGAAAGAACGCAATGTCCCGCAAGCCGTAGAGCTCAGCGCCAGGCGGAAGCTCGATTCGCAGGAGCAGCTTTCCGCCGATGAAGAACGCCCCTGCGATCGTGAGAAGTGAGGCCACCGCAATGTCGATCCACGATATCGCGACACGCGGACCTCGCCCCGTGGCGGCACGCAACATGACGAAGATGACCAGTATCGCGACCGTGACTTCCTTCCAGGCCGCGAGGCTGCGAACCGTGGTCACCGCCAGCCCGAGTCCCCCGAACAGCATCGCGACGAGGAGACTGTGAAAGGGAAGTCCCCACGAAAAAATCGGGAGCGCGACGCGGCTCAGAAACGTCTTTTGCGGAGGTATCGTTGCGTCCATTGCCCCTGAAATTAACAAGCCAGCAGAACGGGCGGGCCGCGCGTAATGCCGGTATGAAGTCAATCGTACGCTTTGCTCTTTTTCTTTGCCTGATCTTTCCGGCGCTCGCCGCCGCACAGGTCGGGTCGACGACCGATATCGTAATGGGTCGGGTTACGACCCCTGAAGGAACTCCCCTCGCTGGTGCCCGCATTTCTGTGACATCTGCCGAAACGCAGATAACTCGCACCAAGACCACCGATGCTGACGGGCGCTACACGGTTCTCTTTCCCGATGGCGGAGGCAGCTACCGCGTCCAGGTGACATCGATTGGTTATGCGCCTCAGACATTCAATGTTGTGCGCCAGGCCGACGAAGATCGGCTTGTGCGCGATGTCACGATGGGGCGAAACGCAACCGTGCTTCAGTCAGTGCAGGTGCGCGCACAGAATAACCGGCAAGCCAATCCGCAGCGGCCGGAGCCCGGAAACAGTGAGAGAGGTCTTCCACCTGGTCTTGTAAACCGTCTGCCAGTCGAAGCAGGAGATCTCAATGCACTCGCGACACTCGCACCAGGAGTAGTCGGTATCGCCGGAACAGATTCGACACCCGCAGCTTTTTCGGTCGGCGGACAGCCAGTCAATCAGAATAACATTACGCTCGACGGTCTCACGTTCGGCGCCGGCAGCGTGCCGCAGGAAGCGGTTCGAAATACACGAGTGATCACGAGCACCTATGACGTTGCTCGCGGTCAGTTCACCGGTGGGCAGGTTGCGAGCACAACACGCGGTGGCACCAACGTCTTTCAGGGCGCAGTGAACTATTCACTCCGCGATCCGAGTCTCGAGTTCGTCGACGATCCGGAGAACGCGTTCTCGCAGAAGTACACCCAGAATCAGGTCTCAGGTGGATTCGGCGGCCCGATCATCAAGAACAAGCTCTTCACATTCGGCGCAGTTTCATACACACGGCGAACTGATCCACTGCAGTCACTTCTCGCTGCGGATCCGCTCGCACTTCAGCGGCTCGGCACCAATGGTGATTCAGTCGCACGATTCATCTCGCTGCTCGATCGCTTTGGACTGCAGCCAACATCCGCATTGATTCCTGAGGAACGCCTCAACAACAACGCGTCTGCTCTTGTGCGCATTGACTACAATCTCGGCGAAGCGAACACACTCATGCTCCGCGGTGACTGGCGCGGATCGATCCAGGATGCAAGCCGCATCTCGCCTTTCGCGGTTCCCCACAGCGGTGGGAATGCCAAGTCATCAGGTGGCGGAGGGATGGTCACGCTCACCTCGCACTGGGCGTCGGTGATCAACGAGCTCCGCGCATATCGCTCCGTAGATTCGCGCAGCACCGATCCCTACGTACACGTGCCATCGGGACGAGTTGTCGTTGCATCGAATCTCCCTGATGGATCGCTCGGCGTGTCGACCCTTCAGTTCGGTATCAATGCCGGCCTGCCTCAGGAATCGAGAAGTTTCCTGACCGAGCTCAGCGACGAGATATCGCGCGTGTCGCGCAATGGCGCTCACCGCATCAAGCTCGGCGGGCTTCTCAATCAGGAGCGCAGCGCGAACGGATCATTCAACAACGCGCTGGGCACATACACGTTCAATTCGCTTGCTGATTTCGAAGCGGGCAATGCGGCGTCGTTCAGCCGCACGGTTGCCCGTCGCGACAGGAATGCACGGAGTATCAATGGCGCCCTCTACCTTGGCGACTCGTGGCGCTACTCGCCGCAGCTGCAGCTCACGTACGGTGCGCGACTGGAAGGCTCGTCGTATCCTGATGCGCCTGCGTTCAATGCTGCGCTCGATTCGGTGTTCGGCGGAGTGCGGACTGATCGGTTTCCCTCTGAAGTGCATCTGAGTCCACGCGCAGGATTCACTTACACATTCGCCCGATCGAATAACAATCCGTCGCCCGGAAGCATTCGCGGCGGCTTCGGTGAATTCCGCGGGCGCGCATCATCGCAGCTTTTTGCATCGGCCGCAGATGCCAACGGTCTCAACAACGGCCAGACACAGATTGTCTGCGTAGGGCCGACTGTGCCTGCGCCCGATTGGGATGCGTTCAGCGCCGATCCTGCGTCAGTGCCATCGACCTGCAATGGAACAAGCCAGCAGTTCGGTAACGAGCGTCGCAACATCACCGTGTTCAGTCCCGACTTTGTCGCACCGCGTGCGTGGCGCGGATCGCTCGGAGTGTCGCGGCGTTTTGCAGAGCGATACAACGTTTCACTCGATGCCTCGTTCGCGCGTGGCGTTGCGCAAACGAGCGCGCGCGATCTGAACCTCGATGCCACTCCGAAGTTCACTCTGGAGAATGAAGGTGGCCGTCCAGTGTTTGCTCCTGTTGGATCGATCGTCCCTGGGAGCGGAGCAATCTCGCTCACCGGATCGCGGTTGTTTCCACGCTTCGGTGTCGTAAGCCAGATAAACTCCGATTTGGAGTCGAGCACACGGCAGCTCACCGCGTCGCTGAATGGCGTCACGACAAAAGCGATTCTATTCAACCTTTCGTATACGTATACACGCTCACTCGACGAGACGCAGGGAATCTCGACGTTCGGAGGCTTTGGCGGATCAGGCTCGTCGACCCCGGGCAATCCAAATGTCAGAGAACGTGCAACCAGCGATCGTGAGCGGAGACACTCGCTCCTCGGCACGGTCACATGGCCAATCAAGCCATGGGTTGAGCTTACAGCGATCAGCAGGTTGAGCTCAGGCGGATATTTCACCCCGATTGTCGGTGGTGATGTGAATGGCGACGGATTGCGAAACGACCGGCCGTTCGTGTTCGATCCTGCGACAACAACAGACACTGCAGTAAGCAACGGCATGTCGCGGCTTCTCGCATCTGCACCTGAGCGGGCAAAGGAATGTCTCGAAGCGCAGATGGGAACGATTGCGCGACGCAACAGCTGCTCGGTACCGTGGTCGCCGACGTTCGATCTGCAAGCGAATTTCCGTCCGACCCAATTCGGATTGAATCGTCGCCTGACAATCTCGGTGCTTGGACTCAATACGCTCGCGGGAATCGATCAGCTTCTGCACGGCGACAACCTGCACGGTTGGGGTCAGCCGGTGTTTCCCGATCGCACTCTTCTCTACGTCCGCGGATTCAACACAGCTGACAACAAGTTCATCTATCAGGTCAATGAGCACTTCGGCGCACAGGCTGGTTCACGCAACGCCTTCCGCGTTCCTTTCCAGCTCGCGGTTCAGGCGAGGCTTGCCGTGGGGCAGGATCCTGCGCGACAGCAGTTCAACGCAGTATTTGGTGGCAGAGGCAATCGTGCATCCGCTGCTGATTTCCGCGAGCGGCTCGCCCGCGCAGTGCCGAACCCGTTCAAGCGCATTCTCGAGCTGAACGATTCGCTGAAGCTCGATCTCACCGCTGAGCAGAAGACAAAGCTTCAGGTGGCCGGCGATTCACTCCAGGGCAAAGCGGACACTCTGATCGGTTCGCTCGCGCAGACCCTTGGCAGCAACGAAGCGCGCACCGCCGATCCTCTCCAGCTCGGCATGCGAATGCGCGGAAGGATCCAGGAGGGCCGCGCGCTTGCTGAGAAGGCGATCAAGGAGGCGGAGACAATCCTGACACCAGAGCAATGGGCAAAGATCCCAAATGAAGTGAAGCAGCCAATGCAGCAGCGCCCGCAGGGTCAGAGAAGAGGCGGGACTCCAGGGGGATAACGTGCTTTGCCAGTAGCCAACAGCCAGTAGCGAGGAGCCGGTGTGTGGTATCCCGTTTGCCCAGCTTTGCATCGATTGGTGATATTCCTCCATCGACCGCAAACCCGGGTACTGAATGTTCGGCTGCTTCCGCCGTCTTGGCTGTCTCGTTTTTCTGCTCATCCTGGCCGTCGTTGCGTGGTTCAATCGCGACCGGCTCGAGGCATTGTATCGCCGATACGCGGGCGATCATCCACCCGCCGATTCGGCCGTTGTCGCCGCTGGGACTCTGCCGGGCGGCTGGGAGACGCTCACGGGCGATAAGGCAACGCGGGGCAAGACAGCGGTTCAGTCGCTGTCGGCTCCGCGTGGCCCCGCATTCGTGAATCTCTCTGCCGGAGAGGCGGCTTCATACATTTTTCTCGAGGCCGCCAAGCAGCTTCCCGCCTCATCTGAAGACATCACATCGACGGTGAAGAATGACCGTCTGTACGTGAGAGCCAACGTTGCACTCAAGGATTTTGGCGGCGCAAAGGCGCTTGGCCCGCTTGGCGCACTGCTTGGCGAGAGAGACACTGTTCAACTTGGTGGAGGGATCAATGTCCTCCGGCCGGGAACCGGCGAGTTTCAGGTCAAGGATATCAGGGTCGGATCTCTCTCAGTTCCTGATGCGCTCATTCCACGACTGGTGAAGAGAATCCGGAAAGGCACGATGCCTGAAGGAATTTCCGACAGTGGAATGCCGATGACGCTGCCCGCTTACATCGGCGACGTCAGGATCGCCAACGGAAAAATCACGGTCTACAAGTCCACGCAATGAACCGACGGATACTCGTAGTCGACGACGAGCAGGGAATACGCGCTGCACTCGGCCAGCTCCTCGAGTATGAGGGCTACGAGGTACGTGCAGTCTCGAATGCCGCTGACGGAATCGCCGAGTATCAGAAGTTCAAGCCGAACCTCGTGTTCATGGATGTGAAGATGGCCGGCATGGACGGGATGGAGGCGCTCAAGAAAATCAGGGAGATCGATCCCGCTGCAACTGTCGTGATGATCAGCGGTCATGCGACTATCCGTACCGCAGTCGAAGCGACTCAGCTCGGCGCATATGAGATTCTCGAAAAGCCGCTCGATACCGATCGAATTCTCGTGATGCTCCGCAACGTGTTCGATCACATCAATCTGCGTGAGGAAAATTCGCGGCTGCGCACGTTCAGCGGCTCACCATACGAGATTGTTGGCGATTCCCCCGTAATGCGCGCGCTCGTCGACCGAATCGAGAAAGTGGGTTCAACGCCGGCGCGCGTGCTCATCACCGGTGAGAACGGCACGGGTAAGGAGCTTGTTGCGCGCGCGATTCACCGAAATTCGGCGCGCGCCGACAAGACGTTTGTCGAAGTGAATTGCGCTGCGATTCCCCAGGAGCTCATCGAGAGCGAGCTGTTCGGTCACATGAAAGGCTCGTTCACGGGTGCGATCGCTGATCGCGCGGGGAAATTCGAGCAGGCCAACAAAGGCACGCTTTTCCTCGACGAGATCGGCGACATGAGCATGGCTGCACAGGCAAAGGTTCTGCGCGTGCTTCAGGACAATGTCGTCACTCGCATCGGCGGGTCGAAGCCGATCACCGTCGACGTGCGAGTGCTGGCTGCGACGAACAAGAATCTCGAGCAGGAAATTGCGGCAGGGCGGTTCCGCGAAGACCTTTACTATCGATTGAACGTCGTACCTATCCACGTTCCCCCACTTCGCGAGCACCGCGAAGACATCCCCGAGCTCGTCGAATATTTCGTCTCCATTCTCTCGGAGAAGGAGGGATTCACTCCGCGGCGCGTGAGTGAGTCGGCGATTCAGCGGCTCAGGGATCTCGACTGGCCCGGTAATGTTCGCGAGCTCAGGAACACAGTCGAGAGAATGATGATTCTTGCGACTGGTCCCGAGCTGACCGCGAAAGATGTCGATCGCCTTGCAGGTGCCCGCGTTGCAGACGATACGGGACTCGGCGGGCTTACATCGATCAAGACGTTCGAGGAGTTCAAGGAAGCTGCGGAGCGTGCTTATCTTCTCAGTAAGCTCCGCGAGTTCGACTGGAATGTCTCCGAAACTGCGCGTGCAGTTGAGATGCCGCGCTCCAACCTTTACAAGAAAATCGAGCGCTACGCGCTGACGCGCGAGCACTCGTAGCTCTTCAGGTAATAATGAAAAAGTTCAACAACTTCATTGCCGGTGCGTGGGTTGCTCCCGAGTCCGGCGAGTATTTCGAGAATCGCAATCCGGCAGATCTCAACGATCTGATCGGTATGTTCCCGCTTTCGGGCGCGAATGACGTGCAGCGCGCAGTGGAGAGTGCGAAGCGCGGCTTTGCCCAATGGAAGCGAACGCCTGCGCCAGCTCGCGGAGATGTGCTACGGATCGTCGGCGATCTTCTTTCCAAGCGTAAAGAAGAAATCGCGGACATCATGACGCGCGAGATGGGCAAGCCGCTCACCGAGACGCGCGGTGATGTGCAGGAAGGAATCGATACGGCGTATTACGCGGCTAGCGAAGGACGTCGTCTGTTCGGTCACACTGTGCCGAGTGAGCTGCGCAACAAGTGGGCGATGAGCTATCGCCGTCCAATTGGTGTTGCTGGCTTGATTTGCCCGTTCAACTTCCCGCTGGCGATCCCCACATGGAAAATGTTTCCAGCACTTGTTTGCGGAAACTCAGTGATCTTCAAGCCTGCGGAAGATGTGCCTCACACCGCTACGGTTCTCGTTGAAGTCCTTCTCGAAGCCGGGCTTCCTCCTGAAGTGATTCAGCTCGTTCATGGTTACGGTGAGGAAGTTGGCAAGGCAATCGTCGAGCATCCGGATATTCCGCTGATTTCGTTCACGGGATCCACTGAGACGGGACGAATGGTAGGCGAGACATGCGGGAGAATGCACAAGCGCCTTTCGCTGGAGATGGGTGGGAAGAATGCGCAGATCGTGATGGACGATGCAGATCTCGATCTCGCTCTCGAGGGCGCATTGTGGGGCGCGTTTGGAACTACCGGGCAACGCTGTACTGCCACGAGCAGACTCATTCTACAGAAGGGAATTCACGATCGGTTTCTCGGGCTGCTCATCGATAAGGCAAAAGCTCTCAGGCTCGGCGACGGTAGAAAATCAGGGACTGATGTCGGCCCGCTGATCCACGAAGCTTCGCTTGCGAAAGTAGAGAAGTACGTGGACATCGGTGTCGAATCGGGCAACGATCTCGTGCTCGGCGGACGCCGCGCATCAGGTGACGGCCTCGAGACCGGCAACTTCTACGAGCCGACGATCTTCGCGCGTGTCGAAGCGGGGCAGCGGCTCGAGCAGGAAGAGATTTTTGGACCCGTGCTTTCAGTGATTCGTGTTGCCGATGCCGATGAAGCCTTCAAGGTCAACAATGACGTGAAGTACGGTCTGTCGTCTTCCATTTATACGTCGAATGTGAACGTTGCATTCCGCGCCATGAACGAGCTCGACAACGGTATTACCTACGTCAACGCTCCAACGATTGGCGCTGAGGCACACCTTCCCTTCGGCGGTGTAAAGCAGACGGGCAACGGACATCGGGAAGGCGGCTGGCAGGTATATGAGTTCTATTCAGAGACCAAAGTTGGCTATGCCGACTTCTCGGGAACTCTGCAGCGGGCGCAGATTGACAATTATCTTGGAACACCGGACTAGGAGAGCTGGCACACCCGATGGCCTTTACTGAGCGACGTCGCGAAAAAGCACTGGACACGGCCAATGGCCGTCGCAGCGGCACGCTCAGGTTCATCTGGGACTGGCTGCGCTCGGTCGCTATTGCGCTCGTGCTGTTCGTTTTTGTCCGGTCGTTTTTTGTCGAAGCATTCAAGATCCCGACGGGAAGCATGGAAGGCACGCTGCTCGTCGGAGATTTTCTCCTCGTGAACAAGATGGTCTACGGCGCCGAGGTGCCGTTCACGAAGGTGAAGCTGCCCGCACTGCGCACGCCACAGCGTGGCGATATCATCGTATTCCAGTGGCCCGTCGATCGAACGAAGAATTTCGTGAAGCGCATTGTCGGAATGCCTGGCGATACTCTGGAGATGCGCGGCGGCAATTTGATCCGGAATGGCAAGCTTCAACGCGAACCTTATGTGGTTCACACGTCGCCAGGGTCTGATGTATCGGATGATGAATTCAAGTGGCAGCAGGCATTTCTGCTCGGCGCGAATAATCCCGTTCCGACTCCGCCTCGCTCGCCGCTCGTTGGTACCTTGCAGGCGAGCACCGCATATCATCCCACTCGAAACAACTGGGGTCCGCTGGTCGTCCCGGAACACAATTACTTCGTACTCGGCGATAACAGAGACAATTCTCTCGACAGCAGATACTGGGGTTGGGTTGCTGACTCACTTGTGCGCGGCCAACCCCTTGTGGTCTATTATAGCTACGATCCCGACGGAGCCGTTAAGCTCGACTGGCTTACGCGCGTCAGGTGGAAACGCTTCGGCGAGATGATCCAGTAAGGAGCAGCATCAGGCATGGCGGTATCGGTCAATCGCAAATCGCAGTTCGATGAAGGATCTCTGGATCAGTATCTCCGCGACATCAGCGTTTACCCGCTGATAACTCGTGAGGAGGAAGTCACCCTCGCGCAGCGGATACGGAAAAACGATCAGGAAGCACTCGACAAGCTCGTGCGGTCGAATCTCCGTTTCGTTGTTTCTGTCGCGAAGAAATATCAGAATCAGGGAGTTTCGCTCTCCGACCTGATCAACGAGGGTAACCTCGGTCTCATTCGCGCGGCGCACAAATTCGACGAGACGAAAGGCATCAAATTCATCTCGTACGCAGTCTGGTGGATTCGCCAGAGCATTCTTCAGGCTCTCGCGGAGCAGTCGCGAATTGTTCGCGTTCCGCTGAATCGCGCCGGTGCGCTGCACAGGATCGGCAAGAGAGCGAGCACGCTGCTTCAGGAGCTTGGCCGTCAGCCGACTCATGGTGAGATAGCAGAAGGTCTCGACATCACCGAGGAAGAAGTCGCGAAGACGATGCTGATCTCGCAGGTGCACCTGTCACTCGATGCGCCAATGACGCCCGGCGAAGACAATCGCCTCCTCGATTATCTGCCCGATACGACGAATCGCACGCCCGATGAGCAAACCTTCGAGAAGGCTCTGACCGAAGCAATCGAAGAGTCGCTCTCAGGACTGAAGGAGCGCGAGTCGAAGATTCTCCGCTTGTACTTTGGACTCGACGGCGAAGATCCTATGACGCTCGAGGACATCGGTACGCTTCTCGGCATCACTCGCGAGCGTGTTCGTCAGATCAAGGAGAAGGCGCTGCTGAAGCTGCGCCACAATTCGCGCCGCCGGGCGTTGGAGTCTTTCCTCGGCTAGCTTTTTACTGAAGCAGCATCTGAAGACCTAAACACGGAGCCACGAAGTAACGGAGGTCCACGGATTTTTTTTGTTTTGTTCGCTGCCAACGCCAGAGCCTGTTGCGTAAGCGACGAATAAAAACAAAAACAACCTCCGTGGACCTCCGTTACTTCGTGGCTCCGTGTTTAGGTCTTCAGATGCTGCCAAAGAGAAGACCTTTTAAATTGTTGGAATGGCCAGCCAATCCAGCTTCGACGTCACAACGAGCGTCGACCTCCAGGAAGTCGATAACGCAGTAAATCAGGCGCAGAAGGAGATAGCCCAGCGCTACGACTTCAAAGGCACGATCGCGACAATCGACTTCAAGCGAAACGACGGCACGATCGATCTTACAGCCGAGACGGAATATCGAATGGATGCGCTATTCGATGTTCTTCAATCGAAGCTGATAAAGCGCGGCGTTCCGGTAAAAAATCTCGACATCGGGGAAGTGAAGCCTGCCGGCGGCGACAAGGTTACGCGTCACATCAAGCTGAAGATGGCACTCGACGGTGACACCGCGAAGAAAGTCTCGGCTGCGATAAAAGACGCGAAGCTCAAGAAAGTTCAGGCCGCAATTCAGGGCGATCAGGTTCGTGTAACCTCACCCTCGAAAGACGATCTTCAGGAAGCGATGGCGCTCCTCCGCTCAAAAGACTTCGGTGTCGAGCTCAAGTTCGGCAACTACCGGTAGCCGTCGCAGGTGAAAGTAGGCTTCATCACACTTGGCTGCGACAAGAATACAGTCGACACCGAGCGATACCTCGCTGAGCTGAGCGATTACGGTGGGGAGTACACACCGAAGCTCGATGAGGCTGACGTCATCATCGTGAATACGTGTGGCTTCATCGATGCGGCAAAGAAAGAGTCGATCGATGCAATGCTGGAGGCCGCGCGGTTCAAGTCCGACGGAGTGTGTCAGGCAGTCGTCGGAATGGGATGCATGATCGAGCGGCACAAATCGGAGCTTGCTGAAGCACTTCCCGAAGTCGACGTGTTTCTCGGCGCGTCGGAGGCCGGTCGCCTTGCGCAGGAGCTCGCCGACCGCGGAGTGATTGGCGCCAAGTCAGAGGAGCTTCATCCCGGCGTTCGCATTTACGCAGGTGATCTGCCTCACGTTCGCTATCTCAAGATCAGTGAAGGCTGCGATCACGGATGCGCATTCTGCGCGATTCCATTGATGCGAGGAAAGCACCGATCATTCGCTCGCGATGAGGTCATACGCGAGGCGCAGCTTCTCGAGCTGCAGGGCGCGCGCGAAATCAATCTCGTTGCACAGGATCTTGCTCATTACGGCCGTGATGTTCGCGACGGTGTGAGACTGCCTGAGCTGCTCGAGTCCCTCGTTGCAGAGACGTCGATCCCGTGGATACGAATGCTGTATCTCTACTCGACGGGAATTACGCCGAGGCTGCTGGAAGTTCTCGCGAAGAGTGATCGGATTCTTCGGTATCTCGACATGCCGATGCAGCACGCATCCGACGCTGTGCTCGCCCGCATGAGACGTCCCGAGCGCAGGCGCACGATTCGCGATCGTGTGGCACGGTTCCGTGAAGCAGTCCCTGGTGTATCCATTCGCACGACGTGCATCGTTGGCTTTCCCGGCGAGACCGATGGGGATTTCCAGGAGCTGATGGAATTTCTCGAGGAAATTCAATTCGATCGCGTTGGCGCATTCACGTATTCGCCACAGGAAGGCACGCGCGCCGCTGCGATGGTGGACGATGTTCCAGATGCAATCAAGCGTGAACGGCTCGAGCGACTTACCGAGCTTCAGAGATCGATCACAGCAGACCGTTATGAAAGCCGGCTCGGTAAGGTTTCGCGCATGATCATCGATCGCGTTACCGATACAGGCAGCATCGGGCGCCTGCCCTTGCAGGCTGACGATGTCGACGGTGTCACTTATGTGGACGACATTCTCGAGCCAGGCGACTTCGTAGACGTGGCAGTACAGGAAGTCGTGGACGATTACGATTTCCGCGCATCGGTGATCTCGCGCATTGCGCGCGCTCCGATTACTGCGCGGCCTGCGACTGGTCGCTCGCTTCCGATTGCAACCATCGGCAGTTATGGCCGCTGAGCGGTCGGCGGAAATTCTCCGCCGGTCGAGCGAGATTTTCCCCGGCGGCGTGAATTCGCCGGTTCGCGCATTCCGCGGAGTTGGGGGAAACCCAGTCGTTGCAGCCAGAGGTGAAGGCGCGCGCTTCTGGGACGCTGACGGGCGCGAGTACATCGATTACGTGCTCTCGTGGGGCCCGCTTGTTCTAGGTCATGCGCACCCGATGGTGCTCGATGCACTCGACAACGCGATGCGCAGCGGAACCTCGTTCGGAATGCCCACCGAGCTCGAAGTAAAGCTCGGCGAGCTTATCCGCGACCGCATGCCGCATGTCGAGATGCTGAGATTCGTCTCGAGCGGCACCGAAGCGACGATGAGTGCAATCAGAGTTGCCCGGGCATTTACGGGCCGTGACGCAATTCTGAAATTCGACGGCTGCTACCACGGTCACGCTGATTCTTTCCTTGTCCGCGCGGGATCCGGCGTTGCGACACTTGGTCTCCCGAATTCGCCGGGAGTTCCGCAGCAGCTTGCCGAGCTTACGCTCACTGCGCCTTTTAACGATCTGGAAGCAACGCGTCAGACCGCACGCAAGGCGGGCGGGCTCGCTGCAATAATTGTCGAGCCGGTAGTCGGAAATTCGGGGTTCATTTATCCTCGCGCAGGATTTCTAAGCGGACTTCGCGATATTGCTGACGAGACGGGTGCGCTGCTCGTCTTTGATGAGGTGATGACAGGGTTCCGCATTGCTCCATCCGGGGCGAAAGAGCTGTTCGGAGTCACTGCCGATCTCACTACGCTTGGAAAAGTGATAGGTGGTGGCTTGCCCGCTGCGGCTTATGGCGGCAGGCGCGATATCATGGAAAAGATTGCTCCGGCTGGGCCTGTCTATCAGGCTGGAACTCTTTCTGGCAATCCGATTGCGATGGCTGCAGGGTACGCAACGCTAATCGCTCTCACGCGGGAGCTGCATAGCAGAATCGCAGATCGCACGCGCGTGCTCGTCGAAGGGCTCAGGGAGATCGCTTCACGGCAGCGCGTACCGTTCACAGCAGGCAGTGCCGGCTCGATGTGGGGGTTCTTCTTTCACGAAGGTCCCGTCGACGATTACGAGGCGGCCAAAAAATCTGATGTTGAGTTTTTCAAGAGGTTCTTCCACGCTGCACTGGAGCGCGGAGTTTACCTTGCACCTTCGGCCTTCGAGGCAGCGTTCGTCTCAGCTGCCCACGGCGACAGGGAAGTAGCAGAAACGCTGGACCGGCTTGATAACGCCATGAGGATTGCACGTGCGTAAAACACTTATCATCGGAATCCTGGGCGCCGTTGCCTGCGCATCGGCGCTTCCGCGCACTGAGAACGAGCCTGTCGCGGACGACAACGACCAGCCGGTTCGCATCGCACTGTCGACATCCGACGGGAGCGCACAGGTCGGCGGTACTGGCGCGTGGCGAATCTACAATCGCAACAGCGCAGATCTCGTTGTGAAAGGATCCGAGAATGCGACGATGCGTATCGAGCGGCGCAGCGGCGGACTCGTCGTAATCCGGGAGAATGGGTCGACTACTTCGCCGAAATCGGGACCACTGCACGTGAGAGCAACGACGCCCGGATCGTTCGTTACTTACGAGGGCAAGCGATATCGTGGCGAGCTCGTCATCAGTGCATCCAACGGCGCTCTTCTCGTCGTAAATCGGCTTGGCGTCGAATCGTATCTTCGTGGTGTGGTCCCCCTCGAAATCGGCGATAGAAAACCCGGCGAGGAAGCCGCCGTCGAAGCGCAGGCGGTTGCCGCGCGAAGCTACACGTACATACACATGGGCGAGGCGGGCGATCGTCCATTCGACATGTATGGATCCGTCCAGGATCAGGCGTATGGTGGAGTCGACGCCGAGAAAGCGATGACTGACGCGGCGGTTGCATCGACGCGCGACATGGTGATCAAGTATGCAGGCCGGATTATAAACACGCCCTATTCATCGACGTGCGGAGGGAGTACTGCGTCTGTGAGCGAAGTGTGGTGGCGCCAGGAAGACAAGCCATATCTTCGCCCGGTGAGCGATCGCATTCCTGGAACCAACTCGTATTACTGCGATCCGTCTCCGCGCTTCCGATGGACCTCGACGTTCACGCAGGATCAGCTTCGCACGACGCTCGAGAAATACATCGCCTCAGTCACCCCGGCATCCGAGCCGCCTGTCACTCCGTCACCCTCCGCTGCTCAAACATCACTTGGCAGGATCCTCTCGTTCCGTGTGAATGGACGCACTGCGTCGGATCGAGTCGCATCAGTTTCGATTCAAACGGAGCGGGGCAACTACGTGGTAAAGGGAAATGACGTCCGCTTCATCCTCCGTACGCCGAGCGGCAGTCTTCTCAACAGCACATATTTTACGGCCGAAACCACTTCAGATGTGTCGGGGGCCATTGCGAATCTCGTGATCAAGGGTGGCGGTTACGGACACGGAATTGGTATGTGCCAGTGGGGTGCCATCGGCCGCGCCCGTGCCGGCCAGGATTACAAGACGATCCTCACAACGTATTTCCCTGGAACTACTGTAAGTCGCGTGAACTGATGAGCTCGGATCTTCGCATCGGACTGGTTGGGGCAGGAGCAATCGCGCAGCTTGCGCACCTGCCTGTTCTTGCGCGAATGCGCGGAGCACAGCTCGTTGCGATCTGTGACAACGACGGACCCAAAGCAGTTGCGCTTGCTCAGCGTCTCAACGTTCCTCACATCTTCACCGACATCGACGAGCTGCTCGATTCGGACAAGCTCGATGCAGTGGTGATCGCGACCCCGAACCATTTGCATGAGCCACACGTGCTGCGCGCGCTGAAGCAGAAGGTTCATGTTCTGTGTGAACGTCCCTTGTCGCTGACAACCGGCGGCGTCACGAGAATTCTCGACACTGCAAAGGCTGCAGACTGCAAAGTCGTTGTCGGCAATAATCATCGCTTTCGCACTGACGTTCAGCAGCTTAGCCGGTTCCTGGAAAGCGATGAGCTCGGAAAGGTCATCGGAATGCGCGCGGGACAGTATCAATTCCGCGCCGGCCAGCAGGGGTGGCGGCAGCGCAAGGCAGAGGCAGGCGGCGGTGCGTTTCTCGAATACGGATATCCGCTGCTCGACCTGTGCATGTGGCTGTCGAATTTTCCGAAGCCCGTGCGAGTGTCTGCTCACAAGAGCGAGCCAAAGCCTGGTTCCGTCGAAGACACGATGGTCGTGCTGATCGAGTGCGAGCGCGGCTTGAGCTTGACGATCGACGTATCGTGGGCTTATGTCGGCCAGGAAGAACGATGGTGGTTTGAGGTGATCTCGACGCGCGGCAGCGCGCGGCTGTCTCCGCTTCGCGTCGTGAAAGAGCTCAATGGCAGGGCAGTAAATGTTTCTCCATCGGGTGCGGCAGCGCGTGAAAGTGCATTCCTCCAGTCGTACCGCGCCGAGGTCACGCATTTCCTCGCCCTTCTCAAGGGAGACGCTCAATACGATCCACCGGTCGATCAACTCGACGTGATGCGCGTGATGCAGGCGGTTTATCAGTCGGCAGAAGAGGGCCGCGAGATTCGCCTGTGAGGCGTATTGCCGCTGCGGTTCTGCTGGCCGCCGCATTCTCTACAACCGTTGCCGCACAAACTCCTGCCCCTCAGGAGCCGGGCTCCGAGCTCACGGTGTATCTCCTCACGATGGGTCCCGGAGATCAGGTATGGGAGAAGTTCGGCCATAACGCGATCTGGATTCACGACGAAGCGAATCACACCGACAGCGCATATCACTGGGGACTGTTCGACTTCGCCGACAAGGATTTCGTTCCGCGCTTCATCCAGGGCCGAATGCGCTACGCCATGGGATCGTTCGGTCTCGACGAAACCCTCGACTCATATCGGCGCGCAAATCGAACAGTGTGGATGCAGAAGCTCAATCTCCCTCCTTCACAACGCGCGAAGCTCTCGCTGTTCGTGTAGTGGAATGTCCTGCCAGAGAATCGCTACTACCGCTACGACTATTTCCGCGACAACTGCTCTACGCGAGTGCGTGATGCGCTCGACATGGCATTGGGTGGAGCTATCAAGCGCGCATCGAAGGGAATCCCGACAAGCACGACATATCGGTCACACACGTCGCGTCTCACGCAGGACGACTGGGGAGTATTCACAGGCACGATGATGGGACTTGGCCAGCCGACTGACCGTCCAATCGATGCGTGGGAGGAAATGTTTCTTCCTGTGCGCATGATGGATCGATTCAGATCGCTCCAGATTGCCACCGCCACAGGCAATCAGCCTCTCGTCATCGATGATGCTGTCGCGATTCAATCTTCGCGGCCGGTAGAAGACTCGACAATCAGGCGTGGCTGGTTCGGTTATCTGTTGATTGCTCTCATTATCATCGCGGTTGGAGCGGTGGCGTACATCGTCGGTGCGCGCCGCGGACGCGGATCGGGAGTTCTTGCGATCGCCGCATTATGGAGTCTCATCGCCGGACTCGGCGGCACAGTGCTCGAATTTCTCTGGGCTTTCACCGATCATCTCTACAGCTATCGCAATGAGAACCTGTTTCAGCTGAACTCAGTTTCGCTGGTTCTGTTCATTGCGTTGATCGTGGCGATGTGGAAGCGAAGAGCAAATCCTGCTTCCGGAATCTCGACCACAACGATCAACATCGCGCTGTTCGTCGCGGGCCTTTCGGTTCTTGGATTTGTGATTCAGCCACTCCCATGGTTCTATCAGGTGAACGCAGATGTAATCGCACTGACGCTTCCAGTTCATGTGGCTGTCGCAGTTGCCCTCATCGTGCTTTCGCGAAGCCAAATGCCGAAGCGCGCATGACAATAACGCGAGCAATTGCACTGGCATTTCTCGCAGCCCTCCCAGCATCCGCTCAGCAAATGACACCACGCTCCGAAGTCACCCTGGCGATAGTCAATGCACGCGTGTGGACCGGTAATCCGCGCCAGCCGTGGGCCACTGGTGTGGCAGTGAGTGGCGACAGAATTCTTTCCGTTGGGTCGAGCGCGGAAATCGCAAAGCTTGCAGCCGCATACAAGTCGGCTCGTGTCATCGATGCGCAAGAGGGCATGGTCGTTCCTGGCTTCATCGATTCGCATGTGCATTTCGTCGATGGCGGATTCCGTCTGTCATCCGTTCAGCTCCGCGATGCAAAGACTCCTGCTGAGTTCATTGCGCGCATCAAGGCATATGCGGCGACAGTTGCGCCTGGAACGTGGATAACCGGCGGCGACTGGGATCACCAGCAATGGGGCGGCGACCTGCCATCGCGTGCGTGGATCGATTCGGTGACGCCGAACAATCCGGTGTGGGTTGCACGACTTGACGGTCACATGGCGCTCGCGAATTCGCTCGCACTGAAAGCAGCCGGTGTGACAAAAGAGACTGCCGAAGTCGAGGGAGGCACAATCGTTCGGGATGCGGATGGCGAACCCACGGGCGTGCTCAAGGACAACGCGACGTCCTACGTCTACAAGGTCGAGCCACCTGCAACCGATGCGCTCAACGACCGCGCGCTGAATGCTGCGATGAATTATGTAGCTGAGCAGGGAGTAACGTCCGTTGTGAACATGGGGACATTTGCTGATCTCGCGACTTTTGATCGTGCGCACGCCGCACAGTCGATGATCACTCGCATCTATGCCGTGACGCCGATCTCGCAGTGGGAGAAGTTGCGGGATACAGTTGCAGCGCGAGGT